>NZ_BAABIG010000016.1:0-139075 GCF_039542605.1 Streptomyces ziwulingensis | reverse complement strand
CGTGGTTCCAGGAGTCCCGCCAGCACCCCGAGGGCCCCTACGGCGACTACTACGTCTGGGCCGACGACGACAAGCAGTACCAGGACGCCCGGATCATCTTCGTGGACACCGAGGCGTCGAACTGGACGTACGACCCGGTGCGCAAGCAGTACTTCTGGCACCGCTTCTTCTCCCACCAGCCGGACCTCAACTACGAGAACCCGGCCGTGCAGGAGGAGATGATCTCCGCCCTGAAGTTCTGGCTGGACCTCGGCATCGACGGTTTCCGCCTCGACGCGGTGCCCTACCTGTACCAGGAGGAGGGCACCAACTGCGAGAACCTCCCGGCCACCCACGACTTCCTGAAGCGGGTGCGCAAGGAGATCGACGCGCAGTACCCGGACACCGTGGTGCTGGCCGAGGCCAACCAGTGGCCGGAGGACGTGGTCGACTACTTCGGCGACTACGCCTCCGGCGGCGACGAGTGCCACATGGCGTTCCACTTCCCGGTCATGCCGCGCATCTTCATGGCGGTGCGCCGCGAGTCGCGCTACCCCGTCTCGGAGATCCTCGCCAAGACCCCGGCGATCCCGTCGAGCTGCCAGTGGGGCATCTTCCTGCGCAACCACGACGAGCTGACCCTGGAGATGGTCACCGACGAAGAGCGCGACTACATGTGGGCGGAGTACGCGAAGGACCCCCGGATGCGGGCCAACATCGGCATCCGCCGCCGCCTCGCCCCGCTGCTGGACAACGACCGCAACCAGATCGAACTCTTCACCGCCCTGCTGCTGTCCCTGCCGGGCTCGCCGATCCTGTACTACGGCGACGAGATCGGCATGGGCGACAACATCTGGCTCGGCGACCGCGACGCGGTGCGCACGCCGATGCAGTGGACCCCGGACCGCAACGCCGGGTTCTCCTCGTCCGACCCGGGCCGCCTCTTCCTGCCCACCATCATGGACCCGGTCTACGGCTACCAGGTCACCAACGTCGAGGCGTCCATGGCCTCGCCGTCCTCGCTGCTGCACTGGACCCGGCGGATGATCGAGATCCGCAAGCAGAACGCGGCCTTCGGACTCGGCACCTACACCGAACTGCCGTCGTCGAACCCGGCGGTACTGGCCTTCCTGCGCGAGTACGAGGACGACCTGGTCCTGTGCGTGCACAACTTCTCCCGTTTCGCCCAGCCCACGGAGCTGGACCTCAGCCTCTTCGAGGGGCGGCACCCGGTCGAGCTGTTCGGCGGGGTCCGCTTCCCGGCGATCGGCGAACTGCCGTACCTGCTCACCCTCGCCGGCCACGGCTTCTACTGGTTCCGGCTCCGCCCGGACGCCGGCTGAAACCCCTGAGGCGGGGCGGTTTCCGCCGCCCCGCCGGGGGCAGGCGAGAATCATCACCCCCGACGATCCCGGGGAAAGGACGCGAGCCCATGCCGGAAGCCGTCACCCCTACCGTCACCACCCCGCCCGGTCTCCTCGCCTCGCTCTACCCCCTGCTGCGCGAATGGCTGCCGCGACAGCGCTGGTTCGCCGGCAAGGGGCGGCCGGTCACCGGGTTCACACCGGTCGCCGTCACCGAGCTGCTGCCGGCCGACACGCGAGCCGGCCTCTACCACCTCGTGCTGCGCGCCCATCAGCAGACCGCCCCCGCCCCGGGCGCCCCCGAGCAGCCGGGCGACTGCTACCAGCTCCTCATAGGCGTGCGCGAGGCGCTGCCACCCCGGTTGGCGCCCGCGCTGATCGGGCACGTGACGCAAGGCCCCCTGACCGGACACACGGTCTACGACGCCCTGTACGACACCCGGCCCGCCGAGGTGCTCCTGGAGGCGTTGCGCACCCAGGCGCGCGTCGGCGGGCTCCGCTTCGAGCGGGACCCCCGGCAGGAGATCGACGGCGGCCTGGCGCCCCGGCTGCTGGGCGCCGAGCAGTCCAACTCGTCCCTGGTCTACGGAGACACGTTCATCCTCAAGCTGCTGCGGCGGATCGTGCCGGGCGTCAACCCCGACCTGGAACTGCCGCTGGCGCTGTCCCGCGCGGGCTGCACCCGGGTACCGGCACCGACCGCGTGGATGGCGGCCGACCTGGCCGGCGAGACCTGGGTGCTGGGCGTCCTCCAGCCCTATCTGCGGGGCGCGGCCGACGGCTGGGAGCTGGCCCTGCGCGAGCTGGCCAAGGGCGGGGACTTCACCGCCGAGGCGCGGGCGCTCGGCCGGGCCACCGCCGAGGTGCACTCCGCGCTGGCCCGCGCCCTGCCGACCGTCACCCTCGGCCGCAGCGCCATGGAGCACCTGGTCGCCGGCATGACCGGCCGGCTGGAGCAGGCCGTGCACGCCGTGCCGGCGCTGCGGCCGTACGCGTCCGGGCTCGGCTCGGCGTACACGGCCCTGGCCGGCCTGGCCGCCGAGGGCCGTACCTGGACCGCCCAGCGCGTCCACGGCGACCTGCACCTGGGCCAGTGCCTGCGCGCGCCGTCCGGCAACTGGTCGCTGATCGACTTCGAGGGCGAACCGGCCCGGCCGCTCGCCGAACGCCGGCTGCCGCAGCCACCGGCCCGGGACATCGCGGGCATGCTCCGCTCCTTCGACTACGCCGCGCACGCGGCCGGTTCACCGGACCCCGGCTGGGCCGGCCTCTGCCGCGCCGCGTACTGCACGGGATACGCCGAGACCGGCGCCCCCGACCCGCGCACCGACCCCGTGCTGCTGCGCGCCCACGAGACCGACAAGGCGGTCTACGAGGTCGTCTACGAGGCCCGCAACCGCCCCGACTGGCTGGAGGTGCCGCTCGCCGCGGTACGCCGGCTGGCCACGCCCGACCAGCACTGACCCCGCTCCCCTTCCACCTGACCCGCGCCGAGGAGGCCCCCTCCGTGACCCCCCGCCCCCCGTCCAGCGGTCCGGACCCGAAGAAGACGGCCGACAACCGGCCCCCCGAGGCCGAGCCGCCGACGCCGGCGGCGAAGAAAGCGGTGACCGGGAAGGCCGCGCGGAAGAAGAAGAACGCCGCCGCGAGGAAGACGGCAGGCGGCAAGGTCCCGGCGCAGCAGGCGTCCGGGGCCCGGCAGACCCCGACCAAGCAGGTACCGGCGCAGGCGGCACCGGCCGACGCGCCGGGGACGCCGGCCCCGCCGGTGGGCGCGCCGCCCGCCGAACCGGCGCGGGTGGCGGTGCCCGGCCCCGACCGCGAGCGGCTGCGGGCCGGCACGCACCACGATCCGCACACCGTGCTCGGCGCCCACCCCGTGCCGGGCGGCGTGGCCGTGCGGGTCTTCAAGCCGTACGCGCGGGCGGTGAGCGTCGTCGCCGGAGAGCTGCGCACCGAGCTGCGCGACGACGGCGACGGGTTCTTCTCGGGACCGCTGCCGCTGCCGGAAGTCCCGGAGTACTCCCTCGTGGTCACCTACGAGGGTGCCGTGCTGGAGACCGAGGACGCCTACCGCTTCCTGCCGACCCTGGGCGAGCTGGACCTGTACCTGATCGGCGAGGGCCGGCACGAACAGCTCTGGGAGGCGCTCGGCGCGCACCCGACGACCCACCAGGGTGTCACGGGCACCCGGTTCGCGGTGTGGGCGCCGAACGCGCGGGGCGTCCGCGTGGCCGGCGGCTTCAACTTCTGGGACGGCACCGGCCACCCCATGCGCGCGCTCGGCTCCTCGGGCGTGTGGGAGGTGTTCCTGCCGGGCATCGGCGCCGGCGAACCGTACAAGTTCGAGATCACCCGCCCCGACGGCTCCCGCACCTTCCGCGCCGACCCGATGGCCCGGCACACCGAGGTACCGCCCCGGACGTCGTCGATCGTGCACACCTCGCGGTACGAGTGGGGCGACGACGAGTGGCTGCGCCGCCGCGCGGACCGGCCCGCGCACGAGGCGCCGTTCTCCGTCTACGAGGTGCACCTGGCGTCCTGGCGCCCGGGCCTGTCCTACCGCGACCTGGCCGAGGAACTCCCCGCCTACGTCGCCGACCTCGGCTTCACCCACGTCGAGCTGATGCCGGTCGCCGAGCATCCCTTCGGCGGCTCCTGGGGCTACCAGGTCACCGGGTTCTACGCGCCCACCTCGCGGCTGGGCTCCCCCGACGACTTCAAGTACCTGGTCGACCGGCTGCACCGGGCCGGGATCGGCGTCCTGATGGACTGGGTGCCGGCCCACTTCCCGCGCGACGACTGGGCGCTCGCGGAGTTCGACGGCCGCCCGCTGTACGAGCACGCCGACCCGCAGCGCGCCGCCCACCCGGACTGGGGGACGCTGGAGTTCGACTTCGGGCGCCGGGAGGTGCGCAACTTCCTGGTCGCCAACGCCGTGTACTGGTGCGAGGAGTTCCACATCGACGGCCTGCGGGTCGACGCGGTCGCCTCGATGCTCTACCTGGACTACTCGCGCGAGCCGGGCCAGTGGACGCCCAACGAGCACGGCGGCCGGGAGAACCTGGACGCGGTGGCGTTCCTCCAGGAGATGAACGCCACCGTGTACCGGCGGGTGCCGGGCGTGGTGACCGTCGCGGAGGAGTCCACGGCCTGGGACGGCGTCACCCGCGCCACCCACCACAAGGGCCCCAGCGGCTTCGGCGGCCTCGGGTTCGGGCTGAAGTGGAACATGGGGTGGATGCACGACTCGCTGGAGTACATGGCGCACGAGCCGGTGCACCGCAGCTACCACCACGGCGAGATGACGTTCTCGATGGTCTACGCGTACAGCGAGAACTACGTGCTGCCGATCAGCCACGACGAGGTGGTGCACGGCAAGCGGTCACTGGTGTCGAAGATGCCCGGCGACTGGTGGCGGCAGCGCGCCGACCTCCGGGCGTACCTGGCCTTCATGTGGGCCCACCCCGGCAAACAGCTCCTCTTCATGGGCCAGGAGTTCGCCCAGGGCGCCGAGTGGTCGGAGACCAACGGCCCCGACTGGTGGCTGCTGGACCCGGAGTACGGGGCGCACGCCGACCACCGGGGCGTGCAGAACCTGGTGCGGGACCTGAACGCCGTCTACCGGGACACGCCCGCGCTGTGGGAGCGCGACACCCACCCGGCCGGGTTCGCCTGGGTGGTCGGCGACGCCGCCGAGGACAACGTCTTCGCCTTCCTGCGGGTGGCCGCCGACGGCTCCCGGCTGCTGGCGGTCTCGAACCTCTCCCCCGTCGTCCGCCCCGACTACCGCCTGGGCGTCCCCGACGACGTGCCCGCCTGGCAGGAGATCCTCAACACCGACGCGGCCCGCTACGGCGGCTCCGACGTCACCCGCACCGACCCGGTCAAGCCGGAACCCCAGGGCTGGCACGGCCGCCCGGCGAGCATCCGGCTGACCCTGCCACCCCTGGCGACCCTGTGGCTGCGCCCGGCGTAGGACCCGTTCCGGGTCCGGCCGCTCAGGCGGCGGCCAGTCCCTTCGGCAGCGGCCCGGTGTGCAGGACGCCGAGCCGCTGGGTGGCGCGGGTCAGGGCCACGTACAGGTCGCTGGTGCCGTAGCGGCCCGGCTCGACCACGAGGACGGAGTCGAACTCCAGGCCCTTGGACTGGCGGGGGTCGAGCAGGACGACGTTCTTCGTCAGGTCCGGCTCGGCGCCGGCCGTCACGCCGTCCAGCCGGGCGGCCAGCGCCGAGTGCAGTTCGCGCGGGGCGATGACGGCGAGGCGGCCCTCCTCGGGGGTGAGTTCGCGTACCGCCCCGGCCACCGCCGCCGGGAGGTCCCCGGTGGCGCGGATCCAGGGCCGTACGCCCGTGGCCCGCACCGAGCCGGGGGGTTCGAAGGACGGGTCCTCGGCGCGGACCACGGCGGCCGCCAGGTCCATGATCTCGGCGGGGGTGCGGTAGTTGACGCCGAGCCGGGTGTGCTCCCAGCGGTCCTCGACGTAGGGGGCGAGGATCTTCGACCAGGAGCCGACGCCGGCCGCCTCGGCGGTCTGCGCGGGGTCGCCGACCAGGGTCATCGAGCGGGTCGGGCTGCGCCGCATCAGCAGCCGCCAGGCCATCGGGGACAGTTCCTGTGCCTCGTCCACGATGATGTGGCCGAACGCCCAGGTGCGGTCGGCGGCGGCCCGCTCGGCGGCGCTGCGGTGGTCGTCCTCCTCCTGGCGCTCGGCGAACCGCTCCGCGTCGATGATGTCGTGCGCGGAGAGGATCTCGGAGTCCTCCTCGTCCTTGTCGTCGAACTCGTAGGTCCGCGAGGCGTACGACACGTCGAGGACGCCCTGCGCGTAGGCGACCTGCGTCTCCCGTTCCCGCTCGGCGTGCAGCCGGGCGGTGCGGTCGTCCTCGCCGAGGAGTTCGGCGGCCTCGTCCAGCAGGGGCACGTCGGCCGTGCTCCAGCGCCGGGTGACCCGGCGGCGTACGGCGGCGGCGTCCCCGGCGGGCAGGAACTCCTCCGGCGCGGCGAGGAAGTCGGCGAGCAGCCGCTGCGGGGTGATCCGGGGCCAGAGCGCGTCGATCGCCGACCACACCTCCGGGTTCTCGGCGAGTTCGTCGCGGATCTGGGTGAGGTCGCTGGGGTCGAGGAGGTTGCTGCCGTCGAAGGGGTCGGTGCCGATGCGTTCGGCGACCATGTCGGTGAGCGTGTTGAGGATGTGGCCCTCGAAGTGCTCGCGGGCCGCGTTGTGCGGCAGCGCGGCGTCCCGGGTGCGGGTCCGGGCCACGTTGACCAGGTCGTCGTCGAGCATGAGGATCTCGCGGTCGTGCTCGATGGCGATCACCGGGTCGGGCAGTGCCTGCCGGGCGCGGACCACCTCGGCGAGGACGTCCGCCATCTCCGCGCGGCCCTTCACGGCCGCCGCCTCGGGGGTGTCGGTGCCGGTCGCCCGCACGCCGGGGAAGAGTTCGCCGACGGTGGCGAGGAGTACGCCGGTCTCGCCGAGGGAGGGCAGCACCTCGCCGATGTAACCGAGGAAGGCGGGGTTGGGGCCGACGATGAGGACGGCGCGCCTGGCGAGCAGTTCGCGGTGCTCGTAGAGGAGGTAGGCGGCGCGGTGCAGGGCGACGGCCGTCTTGCCGGTGCCGGGGCCGCCCTCGACGACCAGCACCCCGCGGTGCGGGGCGCGGATGACGCGGTCCTGGTCGGCCTGGATGGTCCGCACGATGTCGCCCATGCGGCCGGTGCGCGCGGAGTTCACCGCGGCGAGCAGCACGGCGTCGCCGGACGGGTCCTCGTGGCCGGTGCGCGTCCGGTCGCCGAGGTCGAGGATCTCGTCGTGCAGACCGGTGACCCGGCGGCCCTCGCATCCGATGTGCCGGCGGCGGCGCAGGCCCATCGGGGTGTGCCCGGTGGCCAGGTAGAAGGGGCGGGCGACCTCGGCCCGCCAGTCGATCAGGACCGGGGTGCGCTCGGTGTCGTCGGCGCGCAGCCCGATCCGGCCGATGTGGTGGATCTTCCCGCCGGTGAGGTCGATCCGCCCGAAGCAGAGCGAGCCGTCCACCGCGTTCAGCGCGTCGAGCAGCCCGGAGCGCTCGGCGACCAGGATGTCCCGCTCCAGCCGGGCCTGCATCGGGGTGCTGCCCTGCGCGAGCGCGTCTCCCACGGCGCTCTCGGTGTCGCCGATCAGCGCGTCCACGCGCGCGTACAGTCCGTCGATGAATTCCTGCTCCTTGCGCAATTCATCGTCCGGAAATTCGGTGTTTGACAATTCCACTCCCGCCCGGATATACTGTTCCCATGAACTTCTTCGCGACTCGTATCTGTATAAAGTCGCGAATGGTCTAAGGTACGCGGGAAAAACCCCCGAGCGCAATTGCTCGGGGGTTTCGTTGTTTCCGGGCGGGCTCGTCAGACGACGTCGGCCAGCTCTTCCAGCAGCCGCCGCTTGGGCCGGGCGCCCACCATCGACCGCACGGGCTCACCGTCGCGGAACACCATGAAGGTCGGCATCGACAGCACCTTGTAGGCGTTCGTGGTCACCGGATTCTCGTCCACATTGAGCTGGACCACCCGGAACCGGTCCGCCTCCTCGACGGCCAGCGCGCTGAGCACCGGCGCCATCTGCCGGCACGGCGGGCACCAGTCGGCGGTGAACTCCACCAGCACCGGCAGGTCCGCTCCGATCACCTCCGTCGCGAAATCCGCGTCGGTCACCTCTGCCACGCCGCTCGCCTTGCTCATAGCGTTCGCCCTCCCAGTTCACAGACCGGTTCCGGACCCCCCGGAACCGATGCCTCGGCGGCCAGCTCGGCCCGCGCGAGCTGTGCGGCCACCGTGGACCGCACCCCGCTCAACTCGCCGATCAGCGCGTCCAGCTCCGCCAGCTTGCGGCGGTAGACCGCGAGGGAGGCCGGGCAGGCGTCGCCCTCGGGGTGACCGGCCCGCAGACACTCCACGAACGGCCGGGTCTCCTCCAGGTCGAACCCGAAGTCCCGCAGGGTGCGGATCTGCTCCAGCAGCCTGAGGTCGCCCTCGTCGTAGGTGCGGTGCCCCTGCCCGTCCCGCCGCGCGGGCAGCAGCCCCCGCGTCTCGTAGTACCGCAGCGTGCGCGTCGTGGTCCCGGCGCGTGCGGCCAGCTCGCCGATTCGCATGGAGACGAAGGTATGCCTTGACGCGGGCGTCAAGGCAAGAGCGCGGGGCCGGCCGGGCCCGCGGGCGGGAAGGAGAAGGCCGGGCGGCTGAGCAACGGGGGGAGTCTCAGCCGCCCGGGGTCCGGGGGGTGCCGGGCCGGGGTCAGGCCCTGGCCAGCTCCTTGTCGCCGCCCTGCTCGGGCAGCTCCGCGGAGTCGTCGTCCTGGCCGCCGTCGCCGTCGTCCAGCAGCGTCTTCTCGTCGAACGGGATCCGGCCGGCCAGCACCTCGTCCACCCGGGCCCGGTCGATCTCCTTGGTCCAGGTGCCGATCAGGACGGTGGCGACGGCGTTGCCCGCGAAGTTGGTCAGGGCCCGCGCCTCGCTCATGAAGCGGTCGATGCCGACGATCAGGCCGATGCCGTCCACCAGGGCGGGCTTGTGCGACTGGAGACCGCCGGCCAGGGTCGCGAGGCCCGCGCCGGTGACACCGGCGGCGCCCTTGGAGGCGACGAAGAGGAAGAGCAGCAGCGGGATCTGCTCACCGAGCGACATCGGGGTGCCCATGGCGTCGGCGATGAACAGCGAGGCCATGGTCATGTAGATCATGGTGCCGTCGAGGTTGAAGGAGTAGCCGGTCGGGACGGTGATGCCGACCACCGGCTTGCTGACGCCCAGGTGCTCCATCTTGGCGATCAGACGCGGCAGCGCCGACTCCGAGGAGGAGGTGGAGAGGATCAGCAGGAACTCGCGGCCCAGGTACTTGAAGAGCGAGAAGGCGTTGACGCCGGTGCAGACCCGCAGCAGGACGCCGAGCACGAGGAAGACGAAGAGGACGCAGGTGACGTAGAAGCCGAGCATCAGCACGGCCAGGCTCTTGAGCGCGTCCACGCCGGCCGAGCCGGTGACCGCCGCCATCGCGCCGAAGGCGCCGACCGGGGCGGCCCACATGATCATGGCGAGGACGCGGAAGACCAGGCGCTGGATGTGCTCGACGCCGCGCAGCACCGGCCGGCCGGCCTTCCCCATCGCCTGCAGCGCGAAGCCGCAGAGCAGGGCGATCAGCAGGGTCTGGAGGACCTCGCCCTCGGTGAAGGCGGAGACGATCGTGGTCGGGATGATGCCGAGCAGGAAGTCGGTGGTGTTCTTGGCCTCGGCGTCGACCTGCGCGTGGCCGGTCTCCTTGACGGCGTCGGTGAGCGCGAGGCCGGTGCCCGGGTCGAGGATGTTGCCGACGATCAGGCCGATCGCGAGGGCGACCAGCGACATCACCATGAAGTAGACGAGCGCGATGCCGCCCACCGCGCCGACCTTGGCGGCCTTGCGCACCGAACCGATGCCCAGCACGATCGTGCAGAAGATGATCGGCGAGATCATCATCTTGATCAGGTTGACGAAGCCGGTGCCGATGGGCTTCAGCTCGACCGCGAAGTCGGGGGCGATCAGGCCGACGGCGATACCGAGGGCGACCGCGACGATCACCGCGAGGTAGAGATAGTGCGTGCGGTCCCGCTTGGCGGGGGGTGCGGCTGGTGCCGTATCGGCTGCGCTGGTCACGGCGGCCCTCCTTGGCGACGTCGATGTCACCGGCGTGCGGCTCACGTCCGGGGGTGGGGAACTCGGTGACTATCTCCCGCCGTGTGAGCGCGGTCACCCTTGCGTTCATTTAGTTCACAATCGGCCAAGGGTGGAGACTGACCGCATGCGCCTTCCCGTCCTCCGTCCCCGCAGTCTGGCCGGGCAGCTCTTCGCCATGCAGGCGGTGCTGATCGCGGTCGTGGTGGCCGGATACGCGCTGTTCACCTACGTCAGCGACCGGCGGCAGGCCGAGGCCGCGGCCGGGCGGGAGGCCAGGGCGGTCGCCCTGTCGATGGCGGACTCGCCGTCCGTGCGGGAGGCGATCGGCACCGGCGACCCGACGGCCGGGCTCCAGCCGTACGCGGTACGGGTCATGCGGGACACCGACGTCGACTTCGTCACGATCATGAGCCCCGAGGGCATCCGCTGGACCCACCCCGACGAGGAGCAGATCGGCCTGCGCTTCCGCGGCCACATCGAACCGGCGCTCGCGGGCCGCACCTTCACCGAGACCTACACCGGCACGCTCGGTCCGTCGGTCCGCGCGGTCACCCCGGTCCGGGACGGCGGGCGCACGGTCGGCCTGGTCAGCGCCGGCATAAAGGTCGAGGAGATCAGCAAGCAGGCGCAGGAGCAGCTCACCGCCCTGCTCGCCGTCGCGGGCGGCGCCCTGGTGCTCGGCGCGGTCGGCACGTACGTGATCAACGCCCGGCTGCGCCGGCACACCCACGGCATGAACGCGGCCGAGCTGAGCCATGTGCACGACTACCACCAGGCCGCGCTGCACGCGGTACGGGAGGGGCTGCTGATGCTGGACGGGCAGTACCGGGTCGCGCTGATCAACGACGGCGGCCGGGAGCTGCTCGGCGTGGGCGGGGACGTGGTCGGCGCCTCGGTGGCCGACCTCGGGCTGCCGGCCCAGCTCACCGGGGCGCTGCTCGCCTCCGAGCAGCGGGTGGACGAGGTGCATCTGACCGCGGACCGGGTGCTCGTCGTCAACACCTCGCCGGTCTCCGGCGGTGAGCGGCGCGGCACGGTGGTGACCCTGCGGGACGTCACCCAGCTCCAGTCCCTGATGGGCGAGCTGAACTCCGAGCGCGGTTTCACCCAGGCGCTGCGCTCGCAGGCCCACGAGGCGGCGAACCGGCTGCACACGGTCGTCTCGCTGATCGAGCTGGGGCGGGCCGCGGCGGCGGTGGAGTTCGCGACGGCCGAGCTGGAACTGGCGCAGGCGCTCACCGACCAGGTGGTGGCGGCGGTCAGCGAGCCGGTCCTCGCGGCGCTGCTGCTCGGCAAGACCGCGCAGGCCAACGAGCGGGGCGTGGAGCTGGTGGTGTCGCCCGACTCCCGGCTGGACGACGGGCTGCTGCCGCCGTCGCTGTCCTCGCGGGACCTGGTGACCATCCTCGGCAACCTGGTCGACAACGCGGTGGACGCGGCGCAGGGCGCCGTCCCGGCGCGGGTGACGGTGACGGCGTACACGGCCGGCGGCGAACTGGTCACGCGGGTCCGCGACACCGGGGCGGGGGTGGACCCGGCCCACGCGGGCCTCGTCTTCCAGCGCGGGTTCACCACCAAGCCGGCCGGTCCCGGCGGGCGGGGCCTCGGGCTGGCGCTGGTGCGGCAGGCGGTGCACCGGCACGGCGGCACGCTGACGGTGACGGCGGCCGAGGGCGGCGGGGCGGTCTTCGAGGCCCGGCTGCCCCTGACCGCCGACCGCTCCGGGACCGCCGGCCGCTCGGGCGCGGCGCCCGCCGGGGGCCGGGCGTGACGGAGGACCGGGACCCCATCCGCGTCCTGGTCGTCGAGGACGACCCCGTCGCCGCCGACGCGCATGTGCTGTACGTCGGCCGGGTGCCGGGTTTCACGGCCGTCGGCAAGGCCCACTCGGGCGCCGAGGCCCGGCGGGTGCTCGACCGCACGCCGGTGGACCTGCTCCTGCTCGACCTGCACCTGCCGGACGTGCACGGCCTGCAACTGGCCCGCTCGCTGCGGGCGGCCGGGCACCACGCCGACGTCATCGCGGTCACCTCGGCGCGGGACCTGACCGTGGTGCGGGAGGGCGTCTCCCTCGGCGTCGTCCAGTACGTACTGAAGCCGTTCACCTTCGCGACCCTGCGCGACCGGCTCGTCCGGTACGCCGAGTTCCGGCAGGCGGCGGGCGAGGCCAGCGGCCAGGACGAGGTCGACCGGGCGCTGGCCACCCTGCGGGCCCCGGGTCCGGCCGCGCTGCCGAAGGGGCTGAGCGCGCCCACCCTGGAACGGGTGACACACGCGCTGCGGGACCGCCCCGAGGGGCTGACGGCGACGGGTGTCGCCGAGGCCGTCGGCATCTCCCGCATCACCGCCCGCCGCTACCTCGAACACCTCGTCGACACCGGCCGCGCGGCCCGCCGACCGCAGTACGGGGCGGTGGGGCGGCCGGAGCTGCAGTACCGGTGGGAGAGCGGTCGCCCGTGAACTCCGCGCCCCCGCACGCTCATTGACCTGAACGGACCACGCCTCTTACGTTCACTGGGCAGGAACTTCCGGCCAGCACGCTGTAGGCCACCTGGAGGTCATGCCCGTGTGCATCCGCCCAGCAGCCCTGCTCCTCGCCGCCACGCTCGCCGCCACCGCCCTCAGCGCGTGCTCAGGCGGCTCCGGCGGCGATCCCGACACGTTGAAGGTCTCCTTCAAGCAGTCCACGGACAACTCCGTCAAGGTGATGGACACCTACCTCGCCGGCATCAGACAGCAGTTCGAGAAGGCGCATCCCGGCAAGAAGGTCGAGCTGATCCCGATCAAGGCGCCGGACTCGGAGTACTACACCAAGGTCCAGCAGATGCTGCGCTCGCCCAAGACCGCGCCGGACCTGGTGTACGAGGACACCTTCCTCATCAACTCGGACATCACCAGCGGCTATCTGAGGCCCCTGGACCCCTACCTCGCCGAGTGGAAGGACTGGGACCGGTTCATCGGCAGCGCGAAGGCGGCGGCCAGGGGCGAGGACGGCAGGACGTACGGCGTCCCGGACGGGACGGACACCCGCGGGCTGTGGTTCGGCAAGGACGTCTTCGCCGAGGCCGGACTGCCCGCCGACTGGCAGCCGGAGACCTGGGACGACATCCTCGCCGCCGCCCGCACCATCAAGGAGAAGGTCCCCGGCGTCATCCCGCTCAACGTCTACACCGGCAAACCGGCGGGCGAGGCGGCCACCATGCAGGGCTTCCAGATGCTGCTGTACGGCACCGCCGACGCCACCTCCAGCCCGGCGGACCCGATGTACGACAAGGCGTCGAAGAAGTGGATCACCGCGGGGCAGGGTTTCCGGGACGCCCTCGCCTTCGTCGAGACGGTCTACGAGGCAGGGCTCGGCCCCGACGTCTCCGACGCCCTGGACCCGAACTTCGCCACCCGGGTCCGCGGTGAGCTGCTGCCCGAGGGCAGGCTCGGCATCGCGCTCGACGGCTCCTGGCTGCCTCAGGACTGGCTGCCGGGCAGCGGACACGAGTGGCCCGAGTGGTCGAAGGAACTGGGGCTCGCCGCGATGCCCACCCGGGACGGGCAGGCCCCGGGCAGGGTCAGCATGTCCGGCGGCTGGGCCTGGGCGATCCCGGCCAAGGCGGGCAACCCCGACCTGGCCTTCGAGTTCATCGAGACCATGCAGACCAAGGCCAACGCCCAGAAGTGGTACCTGGTCAACTCCGGCATCGCCGTCCGCGAGGACGTCGCCGCCGACCCCGCCTACCTCGGCGCCCAGCCCAGCATCGAGTTCTTCACCGACCTGGTCGCCGACACCCACTACCGGCCCGCCTACCCGGCCTACCCGAGGGTCTCCGTCGCCGTACAGGAGGCCATGGAGGGCGTGACCACGGGCGAGAGGTCGGTGGCGGAGGCGGCGCGCGGCTACGACGAGGCACTGAAGGAGGCCGCCGGCGGCGAGGTGGTCCAGCGGTGAGCGGCCCGCGCCGCTCACCGACCCGCTCACCGACCCGCTCACTCACGAGGACTCTGCCGCTGGCCCCCGCCGTCGTCCTGCTGGTCCTCTTCCTCGCCGGCCCGATCGCCTACTGCGTCGTCATCGCCTTCACCGACCTCCAGCTCACCGGGCAGGCCGAGGAGTCCTTCGTCGGCCTGGACAACTTCCGCCGCGCCTTCCAGGACGAGGCCTTCCGCAACGCCGTACGGCTGACGCTGGTGTTCACGGTGGTGTCGTCGCTGATCGGGCAGAACACCCTGGGGCTCGCGCTGGCCGTGCTGATGCGGCGCGCCTCCAAGCCGGTGCGCACGCTGACCGGCGGGATCGTCGTCACCGCCTGGGTGCTGCCCGAGGTGGTCGCCGGGTTCCTGCTGTACGCCTTCTTCCGCCGCGAGGGCACCCTCAACGCCATCCTGGAGCAGCTCCATCTGCCCGCGCAGAACTGGCTGTTCACCCTGCCGATCCTGGCGGTCTCCTTCGCCAACGTGTGGCGGGGCACGGCCTTCTCGATGCTCGTGTACTCCGCCGCGCTGGACGAGATCCCGAAGGAGGTCACGGAGGCCGCCGAGGTGGACGGCGCCGGGGGCCTGCGCCGCCTGTGGCACATCACGCTGCCGATGATCCGCCGCTCCATCGGCACCAACCTCATGCTCAACACCCTCCAGACCCTCTCGGTCTTCGGGCTGATCTGGGTGATGACCCGCGGCGGCCCGAGCGGCAAGAGCCAGACGCTGCCGCTGTTCATGTACGAGCAGGCGTTCCAGAACAGCCTGATCGGCTACGGCACGGCGGTCGCGCTGCTGCTGTTGCTGATCGGCTCGCTCTTCTCGGCCGTGTATCTGCGCCTGCTGCGGACGGAGGTCTGAGCCACCATGGCCGCCACCCCCCGCCGCACCACCGCGGCCCGCCGCTCCCCCGCCGCCCGCCGTTCCCCCGCCGCCCGCCGTTCCCGGCGCCGGCTGGCGGCCGACGCGGGGCTGCTGGTGGCCGCCGCCGCGTTCGCGCTGCCCCTGCTCTGGGTGGTCCTGTCCGCCCTCGACCCGCGCGCGAGCCTGCGGGTGAAGGCCCCGGACGGACTGACCCTCGGCCACTTCGACGCGATCCTCACCGCCGAGATCACCCTCACCCCGCTGCTCAACAGCATGATCCTGTGCGGCGGCGCGACCGCGCTGACGGTGGCGTGCGCGGCCCTCGCGGCCTATCCGCTCTCCCGGTTCCGGTCCCGGCTGAACCGGCCGTTCCTGCTGACCGTCCTGTTCGCCACCAGCCTGCCGATCACGGCGGTCATGGTGCCGGTCTACGCGCTGTTCGTACGGACCGACCTGATCGACACCCTGCACGGCACCATCTTCTTCTTCGCCGCCTCCCAGCTCCCCTTCGCCATCTGGCTGATGAAGAACTTCATGGACGGGGTGCCCAGGGAGCTGGAGGAGGCGGCGTGGACCGACGGCGCGTCCGCCCCGCAGTCCCTGCTGCGCATCGTGCTGCCGCTGATGGGGCCCGGCGTCGCGGTGGTGACGGTGTTCTCGTTCGTGATGATGTGGGGGAACTTCTTCGTCCCGTTCATGCTGCTGCTCACCCCGGACCAGATGCCGGCCTCGGTCAGCATCAACGAGTTCTTCGGCAACCGGGGCATGGTGGCGTACGGGCAGCTCGCGGCGTTCTCGATCGTCTACTCGACGCCGGTGATCCTGCTCTACGTACTGATCTCCCGGCGGCTCGGCGGCGGCTTCGCGCTGGGCGGGGCGGTCAAGGGGTGACACGCGAGGGAGCATGGGGAACAGAGGCGGCACGGGGGCGCGAGGGGGGCACAGGGAGCGACTCGGGCGGCCCCGCGCGCTCCGGCGCGCGCTCTTACCACCGTACGTTCCCACAATCCGTGTTCCTGGCCGGACGGACGGTAGTCAGCGCGGCCGTCGGCCCCTACCTTGAGGCGCGTGCGCCGACCCTCAGCCCGACCGGACCAGTCCGGCCCCCCGTTCAACGCCACCGCCGCCCGCCGGCTCCGCGCCGCACTCGGCATGGGGCCCGAACGGGTCGCCCATGACCTGCGGGTCTCGTACGGGCTGCCGTACGTCGGCCCGGACCTCGTGATCGCCTGGGAACGCGGGGAGGTCTCCCCCGGCACCGCGGAGGTGACCGCCCTCGCGGGCGTCCTGTGGTGCTCCCCCGCCGATCTCCGCGCCCGGCCCCGGACACTGCGCGAGCACCGCGTCGTGAGCGGTCTGGCCCCCGAGGACGTGGCCCGCGGCGCGGGGCTGGACACCGACGTCTATCTGCGGATGGAGGAGTCGGACACCTGGCGCGGCAGCGAGCGGCAGGCGACGGCGCTCGCCGGGGTGCTCGGCCTGACCCTGCCCGACTTCGTCACCGTCACCGGCCGCGACCCCCGCCTCACCGAACTGCTGCGCTCCGCCGTCACCACCCGCCGGCCGGGGCACGTCCGCCAGATCGCCAAGCTCGTCCCCCTGGACCGGGGCACCCTGGAGAGCGTCCTCGACCGGCTGCACGGCGAGTACCAGGGGCTGATGACCGCCACCCTCGGCCGGGGCGGCCGAGCCGACTCCGGCGCGGCCGGCCGCGCTCTGCTCGACCGGATACTGGAGCACTTCTGGACGGCGGTGGAGAAGGACGACGGCCGGTGAACCCCACGGCCCGCCGACGACTCCCGGACCCGCCGCCCTCCGGGCGGACGACGCGGATTTGTCAGACAGACCCTAGAAGACCGACTCGGCCTCGTCCATCCGGTCCTTCGGGACCGTCTTCAGCTCGGTCACGGCCTCGGCCAGCGGCACCATCACCACGTCCGTGCCGCGCAGCGCGGTCATCCGGCCGAAGTCGCCCCGGTGCGCGGCCTCCACCGCGTGCCAGCCGAAGCGGGTGGCGAGCACCCGGTCGTACGCGGTCGGCGTGCCGCCGCGCTGGATGTGGCCGAGGATGACCGGCTTGGCCTCCTTGCCGAGCCGCCGCTCCAGCTCGTACGCCAGCGCCGTGCCGATGCCCTGGAAGCGCTCGTGGCCGAACTGGTCGATCGCGCCGTGGCCGTAGTCCATGGACCCCTCGGCGGGGTGGGCGCCCTCGGCGACGCAGATCACCGCGAACTTCTTGCCGCGGGCGAAGCGCTCCTCGACCATCTTGACCAGGTCGGCCGGGTCGAAGGGCCGCTCGGGCAGGCAGATGCCGTGCGCGCCGGCCGCCATGCCGGACTCCAGCGCGATCCAGCCCGCGTGCCGGCCCATGACCTCGACGACCATCACGCGCTGGTGCGACTCGGCGGTCGTCTTCAGCCGGTCCATCGCCTCGGTGGCGACCCCGACGGCGGTGTCGAAACCGAAGGTGCGGTCGGTGGAGGAGATGTCGTTGTCGATCGTCTTCGGTACGCCGACCACCGGCAGACCGGCGTCGGAGAGCATGCGGGCCGCGGTGAGGGTGCCCTCGCCGCCGATCGGGATCAGCGCGTCGATTCCGAAGTCACGGGCGATGTCGGCGGCGTTCTCGCACGCCTCGCGCAGCCGGTCGCGCTCCAGGCGGGAGGAGCCGAGAATGGTGCCGCCGCGGGCCAGGATGCCGCTGACGGCGTTCAGGTCCAAGGCGCGGTAGCGGCCGTCCAGGAGGCCGGCGTAACCGTCCTCGAAGCCGATCACCTCGTCGCCGTACAGGGCGACCGCTCGGTGCACGACCGACCGGATCACTGCGTTCAGGCCAGGGCAGTCGCCGCCTGCGGTGAGAACTCCGATACGCATCGTGCTCTGTCTCCTGCTCGCTGTTGACACCGGTGAGCCTGTTGTCGATTGTTCCACGTCCCACCCGCCGGTGACGACAAGGTACTGACGGGCGCCTTATCTACCGCCGGAGGTATTGTCAAGAGGGATCCGCTCATCCGCTCACCTCGGTGGGCGATTTTGCTGTGGACGACGAGACTGTGCTGGACGACGAAACGGAGAGCACGCGTGACGCGCAGCGTGTACGTGACCGGTATCGACCGCGGCGACGGCCGCCAGGTCGTCGAGCTGGGGGTGATGGAACTCCTGACCCGGCAGGTCGACCGGGTCGGCGTCTTCCGTCCCCTGGTCCACGACGGGCCCGACCGCCTCTTCGAGCTGCTGCGCGCCCGCTACCGGCTCTCCCAGGACCCGGCCACCGTCTACGGCATCGGCTACGGCGAGGCGTCCGCCCTCCAGGCCGAGCAGGGCACCGACGAGCTGGTCTCGGCGCTGGTCGACCGGTTCCACCTGGTCGCCCGGGACTACGACGTGGTCCTCGTCCTCGGCACCGACTTCGCCGACACCCAGTTCCCCGACGAGCTGGCGCTCAACGCGCGGCTGGCCAACGAGTTCGGGGCCTCCGTGATCCCGGTCGTGGGCGGCCGCGCGCAGTCCGCGCAGTCGGTGCTCGCCGAGACCCGCAACGCCTTCCGCGCCTACGACTCCCTGGGCTGCGACGTCCTCGCCATGGTGACCAACCGGGTGGCCCGCGAGGACCGGGACCGGATCGCCGAGCGGCTCGGCGACCGGCTGCCGGTGCCGTGCTGGGTCGTGCCCGACGAGCCCGCGCTCTCCGCGCCGACCGTCTCCCAGATCGCCCACACCCTCGGCGCCCGGGTGATCCTCGGCGACGACTCGGGGCTCGCCCGGGACGCGCTGGACTTCGTCTTCGGCGGGGCCATGCTGCCCAACCTCCTGGCCGCCCTGACCCCCGGCTGCCTCGTCATCACCCCCGGCGACCGCGCCGACCTGGTGATCGGCTCGCTCGCCGCGCACAGCGCCGGCACCCCGCCGATAGCCGGCGTCCTGCTCACCCTGGACGAGGTGCCCAGCGACGCCATCCTCACCCTGGCCGCCCGGCTCGCCCCCGGCACGCCGGTGCTCGCGGTGCCCGGCAACAGCTTCCCGACCGCCGCCCGGCTGTTCTCCCTGGAGGGCAAGCTGAACGCGGCCACCCCGCGCAAGGCGGAGACCGCGCTCGGCCTCTTCGAGCGGTACGTCGACACCGCCGCCCTCAACAAGCGGGTCTCCGCGCCCAGCAGCGACCGCGTCACGCCGATGATGTTCGAGCACAAGCTGCTCGAACAGGCCCGTTCCGACCTGCGCCGGGTGGTGCTGCCCGAGGGCACCGAACCGCGCGTGCTGCACGCGGCGGAGGTGCTGCTGCGCCGCGGGGTGTGCGAGCTGACCCTGCTCGGACCGGTCGAGCAGATCCGCAAGAAGGCCGCCGACCTCGGCATCGACCTGGGTGACTCGCAGCTCATCGACCCGGCCACCAGCGAGCTGCGCGACTCCTTCGCCGAGCGGTACGCGGCCCTGCGCGCCCACAAGGGCGTCACCGTCGAGCTGGCGTACGACGTCGTCTCCGACGTGAACTACTTCGGCACGCTGATGGTGCAGGAGGGCCTCGCCGACGGCATGGTCTCCGGGTCGGTGCACTCCACGGCGGCCACCATCCGGCCCGGCTTCGAGATCATCAAGACCAAGCCGGACGCCTCCATCGTCTCCTCGGTCTTCTTCATGTGCCTGGCCGACAAGGTGCTCGTCTACGGCGACTGCGCGGTCAACCCGGACCCGAACGCCGAGCAGCTCGCCGACATCGCCCTCCAGGCGGCGTCCACGGCGGCCCAGTTCGGCGTCGAGCCGCGGATCGCGATGCTGTCGTACTCGACCGGCACCTCCGGCTCCGGCGCCGACGTCGACAAGGTGCGCGAGGCGACCGAGCTGGCCCGCGCGCGCCGCCCCGACCTGATGATCGAGGGCCCGATCCAGTACGACGCCGCGGTCGAGCCGACCGTCGCCGCGACCAAGCTGCCCGGCTCCCAGGTCGCCGGGCAGGCCAGCGTGCTGATCTTCCCCGACCTGAACACCGGCAACAACACGTACAAGGCCGTGCAGCGCTCGGCCGGCGCGATCGCCGTCGGCCCGGTGCTGCAGGGCCTGCGCAAGCCGGTCAACGACCTGTCCCGGGGCGCCCTCGTGCAGGACATCGTGAACACGGTCGCCATCACGGCGATCCAGGCCCAGACCCCCGCCCCGCAGTCCCCCGCCCCGCAGTCCCCCAGCCCGCAGTCCCCCAGTGAGAAGGCGACCGCCCAGTGAGCAGCCCCACCCGTGTCCTCGTACTGAACTCCGGCTCCTCGTCGGTGAAGTACCAGTTGCTCGACGCGCGCGACAGCGGCCGGCTGGCGACCGGGCTGGTCGAGCGCATCGGCGAGCGGACCTCCCGGCTCAAGCACACCCCCGCGGGCGGGGAGTCCCGGGAGCGGACCGGTCGAATCGCCGACCACGAGGCGGCCCTGAAGGCGGTCGCCGAGGAACTGGCCGCCGACGGCCTGGGCCTGGACTCGCCGGAACTGGCCGCGATAGGCCACCGGGTGGTGCACGGCGGTCTGAAGTTCACCGAGCCGACCGTGGTGGACGACGCCGTCCTCGCCGAGATCGAGCGGCTCGTCCCGGTCGCCCCGCTGCACAACCCGGCCAACCTCACCGGCATCCGCACCGCCCAGGCGCTCCGCCCCGACCTGCCGCAGGTCGCCGTCTTCGACACCGCGTTCCACACCACGATGCCGGAGTCGGCCGCGCGCTACGCGATCGACACCGAGACCGCCGACGCGCACCGCATCCGCCGCTACGGCTTCCACGGCACCTCGCACGCCTACGTCTCACGGGAGACGGCGAAACTGCTGGGCAGGTCACCCGAAGAGGTGAACGTGATCGTGCTCCACCTGGGCAACGGAGCCTCCGCCTCCGCCGTCGAGGGCGGCCGGTGCGTGGACACCTCCATGGGGCTGACGCCGCTGGAGGGGCTGGTGATGGGTACCCGCTCCGGAGACATGGACCCGGCCGTCATCTTCCATTTGATGCGCGTGGGCAAAATGTCCGCCGACGAGATCGACACTCTTCTCAACAAGCGGAGCGGTCTGATCGGGCTCTGCGGCGACAACGACATGAGGGAGATCCGCCGCCGGGTGGACGAGGGTGACGAGCGGGCGCGGCTCGCGTTCGACATCTACATTCACCGGCTGAAGAAGTACATCGGCGCCTATTACGCCGTTCTCGGGCGGGTGGACGCGATCGCCTTCACCGCCGGGGTCGGCGAGAACGCGGCGGCGGTGCGGGAGGCGGCCGTGGCGGGCCTGGCGGGGCTCGGCCTCGCGGTCGACGCCGAGCGGAACGCCGGCCGCGGCGACGGGCCGCGGCTGATCTCGCCCGAGGGCGCCCGGGTGGCGGTCGCCGTGGTGCCGACCGACGAGGAATTGGAGATCGCGACCCAGACCTACGCGCTGGTCGGAAAGAACAGCCGATGAATTCACGGTGGTGCACCTGAGCACCCCGGTGCCCATTTGTATCTTCCGTCAGACGGAATATTCCGTGGCGAAACAAACCGATAGGATCGCCCCATGCGCCGTTCGAAAATCGTCTGTACTCTCGGCCCCGCGGTCGACTCCCATGAGCAGCTCGTCGCCCTGATCGAAGCCGGCATGAACGTGGCCCGCTTCAACTTCAGCCACGGCACCCACGCCGAGCACCAGGGCCGGTACGACCGCGTCCGGGCCGCCGCCAAGGAGACCGGCCGGGCCATCGGTGTGCTCGCCGACCTCCAGGGCCCGAAGATCCGGCTGGAGACCTTCGCCGAGGGCCCCGTCGAACTGGTGCGGGGTGACGAGTTCACCATCACCACCGAGGACGTGCCGGGCGACCGGACGATCTGCGGCACGACGTACAAGGGCCTGCCCGGCGACGTCACCAAGGGCGACCAGATCCTCATCAACGACGGCAACGTCGAGCTGAAGGTCACCTCGGTCGAGGGCCCGCTGGTGAAGACGATCGTCATCGAGGGCGGCGTCATCTCCGACCACAAGGGCATCAACCTGCCCGGCGCGGCCGTCAACGTGCCCGCGCTGTCCGAGAAGGACATCGAGGACCTCCGCTTCGCGCTGGGCATGGGCTGCGACATGGTCGCGCTCTCCTTCGTCCGCGACGCCAAGGACATCCAGGACGTGCACCGCGTCATGGACGAGGAGGGCCGCCGCGTCCCGGTCGTCGCCAAGGTGGAGAAGCCGCAGGCGGTCGAGAACATGGAGGACGTCGTGATGGCGTTCGACAGCGTCATGGTCGCCCGCGGCGACCTCGCCGTCGAGTACCCGCTCGAAAAGGTCCCCATGGTGCAGAAGCGGCTCATCGAGCTGTGCCGCCGCAACGCCAAGCCGGTGATCGTGGCGACCCAGATGATGGAGTCGATGATCACCAACTCGCGGCCGACCCGCGCCGAGGCGTCCGACGTCGCCAACGCGATCCTGGACGGCGCCGACGCGGTCATGCTGTCCGCCGAGTCGAGCGTGGGCGCGTACCCGATCGAGACCGTGAAGACGATGTCGAAGATCGTCACCGCGGCCGAGCAGGAGCTGCTCTCCAAGGGCCTGCAGCCGCTGGTGCCGGGCAAGAAGCCGCGCACCCAGGGCGGTTCGGTGGCCCGTGCCGCCGCCGAGATCGCCGACTTCCTCGGCGCCCGCGGGCTGGTGGCCTTCACCCAGTCCGGGGACACCGCCCGCCGGCTCTCCCGCTACCGCGCGGCCCAGCCCATCGTCGCCTTCACCACCGACGAGTCCACCCGCAACCAGCTCGCGCTGAGCTGGGGCGTGGAGTCGTACGTCGTGCCGTTCGTGAACAGCACCGACGAGATGGTCGACCTAGTGGACCAGGAGATGGTGAAGCTCAACCGCTTCAACGACGGCGAGATCGTGGTGATCACCGCCGGTTCGCCCCCCGGCGTGCCCGGCACCACCAACATGGTCCGCGTGCACCACCTGGGCGAGGCCGCCCGCGACTGAGTGTCCTGACCGAACGGCCGAACGGCGCTGAGGGCGTCCCCCTGGAGAAGGGGGGCGCCCTCAGCGGTGTGCGGCTCCCGAACGGGTCGGTGGGTCGGGTGCTCCTCAGTCGGTCATGTACTGGTGCAGCCCCGGGATGGTCAGCGTCCCGCCGAACTGGCCGGCCTGCACGACCTTCGCCTTGGTGAAGTAGATCAGCGGGATGTCGAGCGGCGGCGGGTTCTCCACGTCGAAGGTGATCGGGACCAGCCCCAGCAGGTTGCCGGAGATGCTCTCCGTGTACATCACCGTGTCGCCGTCGGTGATCGTGGACGTCGAGCCCTTGGCCGCCTGGACGTGGTAGGTCTTGCCGGTCAGGTCGTCCTTGACCGTCTGGTGCAGGTCGCCGATGTCGGTGCCGTTGGATATGACGTACTTCAGCACCTTCTTGGTGGTCCCGCCGGCGGTCCGCACCTTGACGATGCCCTTGTAGGAGGCGCCCTTCAGCGTCAGCGAGCTGGCGTCCAGGTACCAGGGGTCGTCCGGCACCGGGAGGGTGTTGTCGACGCCGCCCTCCTCGTCGGTGGCGATCGGGCAGTCCACAGGGTCCGTGGTGGCGCTCTCGGACGCGGTGGGGGTGGGGGTGGAGCTGGGCGAGGCGGTGGTGTCGCCGGTCGGGTCCAGCGGGTCCTCGGCGGTCCCGCCGGCGCCCGGCCCGGGGTCTTCGGCCGTCTCGCCGGTCTGCTCGCCGCTCCCGGTGCTCTCGCCGCCCTGCGCCGGCGCGGTGTCGTCGCCGTCCCCGGTCGCTCCCTTCGACGGGCTCGCGGTGGCCGACGCGGACGCGGACGGGGACGGGGTGGCCGCGGGGGCCGTGGACTCCTCGTCCTTCTTGCCGCCGGTGAGGAGGTCCTCCAGGGCGTCGCCGATGCCCTGGAGGAGCCCGCCGCCCTCGGTGGCCGACGGGGACGGGGACGTCTGGGCGGCCGGCTCCTTCCCGGGCGACGCCGCAGCCGACGCGGAGCCGGACGGCTCGGACGCCGCCTTGTCGTCGGAACCTGAATCCGACGAAGAGGCCGCACCCTTGTCCGTACCGCTGCCGGTACCCGTCTCCGGGTCCGTACCCGTACCCGTGCTCGGGCCGGTGCTCGTGGCGGAGGCCGACGGGCTCGGCTCGGCGCCACCGGACGCGCTCGCGCTCGCCGACGGCGACGGCGTGGCCGACGCGGAGGCGCCGTCCTTGTCCCGCGCCAGGGCCTCCACGCACGCCTTGTACTCGTCGGCGGTCAGGCTCTTCGACGACGACGCCGGGTCACTGCCGTCGGCGACGGCCAGCGTCGGCGTGAAGCCCATGCCCATGAGGACGGCCGTGGGCATCGCCGCCAGGGCTATCGCCTTGCCGGCCGGGACGTGGAACCTGGTGAGCAGCGGCTTCTTGGGTGCCGCGTGGCGCGGCCCGGTTCTCACGCGGAACGCCTCTGCGTCAGCCCTGTGAGTCACCTCGTCAGCCGGCACTGTGCCTCCCGTTCGCCCCGGTGGCCGGGATCGTTCCTGACAGATCGTGCGGTCCACCCGCGGTGCCCTCCGCCGCCTGCGGCTCACCCGGCGCCCACGCCACGGCCAGCGCTCCGCCGATGAGCGAAAGCATGAAACCGATGACGAAGCCGCCGAAGTTGGACACGGGGATGGACACCAGGGCGAGCAGAATCGCCGCGACACCCGCGAAGACCCGTACGTGCTTCTGGAACCAGAGGCTGATGCCGAGGACGACCAGCAGCACGCCGATGATCAGGGAGCCGGCGCCGGCGGTGGTGGCCATCGCCACGGTGAGGTTGCCGAACTTCAGGTTCGCGTACGGGAAGTACATGATCGGGAAGCCGCCGAGCAGGACGAGCAGACCCGCCCAGAACGGCCGGGTACCCCGCCAGTCTCGGAACTGCTGCCTGCGGCGGGTGAACTGGCCGGCGGCGGCAGGAGTCTCGGCGCTCATGGAAAACAGCTCCCTGGTACAGCGTTGCTGTGGTGGTGATGTGGGTGGACGGGCGGGGGCGCGGCCGGCCCCCGCCCGTCAGCGACGGCTCAGTAGCACTCGACGCCTTCGCCGGCGCCCTTCTTGAGCGACATGTGAAGACCGCTGAGCTTGAAGGTCCCGGCGGTGGTGGCCCACGCCGTCTGCTCCACATCGGTCAGCACGGCGCGGTTGGCCTGCTGGGCGAACCCGCCCGCGCTGGCGTGGTCACCGCTCTTGATGCCGGGACCCTTGTCGATCGTCCCGGCCGCGACACCGATGTCGATGTCCTTGAACGTGGCGTCCGCTTCGAGGTCCGCGATGTCGATGTACAACTGGTCGGCTTTGACCTGCTTCTTCGTGTCCTCGCTGTCGCCCGCCTCCAGCCGCAGGGTGACGGTGCCGACGAGCGGGATGTTCGGGGTGACGACCGACTGGCACAGGTTCTTGATCGTGGCCTTGTCGAACGCCGAGACGGCGACGGCGTGGTTGCCGCCGACACCCTCGTCATAAGCCCCGTACTGAGAGAACCCGGTACCGGTGAGCTTGTCGGCACTCACCTTGAACTGCTGCCCCGACACACTGAACGACGCCGCGAGCGCGCCCTGAGCCAGGGCGACACCTATCGCTGCCGTAGCGGCGACGCTGGGCACCATGACCACAGCGAACCGCTTCCATCTCGTCCCGCCACGCACTTGGGACTCCATATTTCCTCCTTCTCGGACGTACATCTCCTGGCCTCGGCTCGCCCCCGAATGCGGCGGCTCGGTCGGGCAGGGATGGGAGAAGTGCTACGTCCTCGGAAAGGAGAGCGCCCGGACTCGGCGGCACGCACCGCGCGCCCGAATCACCGGCGATCACCCCCGAGCGACAACCACTGGTCGCGCCTGACACGCATCACGCACAACCTTGTCGGGCAGGCTTCGCCGGGTGAGCGAAGACCCCCCTGCCCAAAGGCCGGCTCTCTGGCGCCGGCCCTGCTCGGTGGGGACCCAGGAAGCCCCGTGACCCGAATGGCTGCCGGGGTACGGGAAGGGACCGAGCGTCGCCGATCGTGGTGCATTCTCGCCGCCCGCACAAGGGGTTCGTTACTCACTAGTAACGGCGCGATAACCGCCGGGCGGCCCGAAGGAGCCGTCCGGCGACGCTGGGTGTCACCCAGGGATGGGACAAAACCATGGATCGGCGGACAGAACCCGACACTCCACCGACAGTGACTTACTCGCAGTAACAGCGGCCGCGTTCACCAAGTTTTGGCAAAACGCGGCCGCTTCGCGGCTCCACCGCTCACTTTCCGATAAGAAACCGGCTCAGAACAGGGCGCGGGCCAGCGCCCGGCGGGCCGCCGTCACTCGCGGGTCCTCGGCGCCGACCACTTCGAACAGTTCCAGCAGCCGCACCCGTACGGCGTTCCGGTCGTCGCCGAAGGTGCGGCGCACGGTGTCGATGAGGCGCCCGAAGGCGTCCTCGACATGCCCGCCCACCAGGTCGAGGTCGGCGGCGGCGATCTGCGCGGACACGTCGGCCGGGTTGTCGGCGGCCTCCCTGCGCACCCGCTGCGGGTCCATGCCCTCCACCCGCTGGAGCAACTCGGCCTGCGCGAGGCCGAGTTTGGCCTCCATGTTGGCCGGGTCGTCGTTGAGCACGTTCTGATAGGCGCGGACCGCGCCGCCCAGATCGCCCGCGTCCAAGGCCCGGACGGCGGCCTCCAGCGCGGCGTCGTGGGGGCCGGCCGGTGCCTCGGGGGCCTCCTGGACCGCGCCCGGACCGGCGTCGGGGTCGACGGCCAGACCGGTCAGGCCGAAGCGCTCCTCGGCGACCTGGATCAACTGGTCCAGGGTCTGGCGGATCTGGGCCTCACCGGCGGCTCCCTGGAAGAGCGGCAGCGCCTGCCCGGCGACCACCGCGAAGACGGCGGGGATGCCCTGGATGCCGAACTGCTGCATCAGCATCTGGTTGGCGTCGACGTCGACCCGGGCGAGGACGAACCGGCCGTTGTACTCGACGGCGAGCCGATCCAGGAGCGGGCTCAACTGCTTGCAGGGCTCGCACCACTCGGCCCAGAAGTCGATGACGACCGGGACCTCGGTGGAGCGCTGCAGGACATCGTTCTCGAAGCCCGCCTCGTCGACGTCGATGACGAGGTCGGCGGGGGAGACGGCGCCGCCGCCGCCCTCCTGCGCGGCCTGGGCGCGCGCCTGCTCCGCCTTGGCCTTGGCCTCCTGGGCCGCCTTCACCGCGGCGAGGTCGACGACCCCGCTCATGGACATGTTCCGTGGCTGCATGGGCCTATCCTCCCCCGTACCGCGCGCGTCTGTGAAAAGCGGTGCCGAAGGCCGCCCTGATGTGTGCTGTTCGGCGCCGGGTCCCCACCCGCGCCGTGTGGCCGCCGCCCGGGTACGTCCGCTCCCGCGCTTTCGCTACGCGTCGTAGCGTAATGCGCGCGGCGGGGGCCGGGCCACCGTCTCCCGGTGATCTCCCTCACGGCCTCACAGGACCCGCCGGATATGGTCGTGGGATGCAGAGCCGCATTCCCGTCAGCCGTGCCGGGCGTCCTCGGAGCGCCGCGGCGGACGCCGCGATCCTGGCCGCGACGCGGGAGGCGCTGGTCGAACTCGGGTGGTCGAAGCTGACGCTCTCGGACGTGGCGCTGCGGGCGGGGGTGGCGAAGACGACCCTGTACCGGCGCTGGGCGGGCAAGAACGAACTGGTGGTCGACGCGGTCGCCGAGTTGTTCGACGAGCTGTGGCTGCCCGACCGGGGCAGTCTGGCCGCCGACATCGAGGGTGTGGTGCTCCAGTTCGCGGCGATCCTGGCCCGCGCGGAGGCCAGGAACGGCCTGATGGCGGTGGTCGCGGAGTCGACCCGCGACGAGGCGCTGCGCGAGCGCATCCGCTGTTCGATCGTGGCGCGGCAGAAGCGCCTGGTGCTGGAGGGGCGGGCGCGGGCCCAGGCGCGGGGGGAGCTGCCGGCCGAGCCGGACGCCGAGGTGGCGGCCCGCACGGCGGATCTGATCTTCGACGTGGTCGCGGGCGCGGTGGTGCACCGCACCCTGGTGAGCGCGGAGCCGGCGGACGAGGAGTGGGTGCGCGGCTTCACCCGGGTGCTGCTGCTGGGCCTCGCCTCCCGGCCGGCCGAGCCGGGTGGTGAGCGGGGGTAGTCCAGTCCCCCAGCCCCTCGCCCCGCCCCGGTCCCCGGTCCCCCGGCGGGCGGTGCGGGTCAGAAGCCCGGGGGTTCCGTGTAGACGCCCCACTCGTCCCGCAGCACCCCGCAGATCTCGCCCAGCGTCGCCTCCGCGCGGGCCGCGTCCAGCATCGGTGCGATCATGCCGGCGCCGGAGCGGGCCGCGGCCAGCATGGCGTCCAGGGCGGCGCGCACGGCCGCCTCGTCCCGGGTGTCCTTGCGCGCGGCCAGGGCCCGGATCTGCTCCCGCTCCACCTCGTGGCCGACCCGCATGATCTCCAGGTCGCCGGTGACGGACCCGGTGTGGGCGTTGACGCCGACGACCCGTTTGTCGCCCTTCTCCAGGGACCGCTGGTAACGGAAGGCCGACTCGGCGATCTCGCCGGTGAACCAGCCGTCCTCTATGCCCCGCAGGATGCCGGAGGTGAGCGGCCCGATGGGGTGGCGCCCGTCCGGGTGGGCGCGCAGGCCCCGCTCCCTGATCCGCTCGAAGATCTTCTCCGCCTCGGCCTCGATCCGGTCGGTCGACTGCTCGACGAACCACGATCCGCCCAGCGGGTCGGCGACGTCGGCGACGCCGGTCTCCTCCATCAGTACCTGCTGGGTCCGCAGGGCGATCTCGGCGGCCTGTTCGCTCGGCAGGGCGAGGGTCTCGTCCAGGGCGTTGGTGTGCAGCGAGTTGGTCCCGCCGAGCACCGCCGCCAGCGCCTCCACGGCCGTACGCACCACGTTGTTGTACGGCTGCTGCGCGGTGAGCGAGACGCCCGCGGTCTGGGTGTGGAACCTGAGCCACTGGGCCTTCTCGGTCTTCGCCCCGTACACGTCCCGCATCCAGCGCGCCCAGATCCGGCGCGCGGCCCGGAACTTGGCGATCTCCTCGAAGAAGTCGACGTGGGCGTCGAAGAAGAAGGAGAGGCCGGGGGCGAAGACGTCCACGTCGAGGCCGCGGCTCAGCCCCAGCTCCACGTAGCCGAAGCCGTCGGCGAGGGTGTACGCCAGTTCCTGCGCGGCCGTGGAGCCGGCCTCGCGGATGTGGTAGCCGGAGACCGAGAGCGGCTTGTAGGCGGGGATGCCGGCCGCGCAGTACTCCATCAGGTCGCCGATCAGGCGCAGGTGCGGCTCGGGCTGGAAGAGCCACTCCTTCTGGGCGATGTACTCCTTGAAGATGTCGGTCTGGAGGGTGCCGTTGAGCACGGCCGGGTCGACGCCCTGGCGCTCGGCGGCGACCAGGTACATGCAGAAGACGGGCACGGCCGGTCCGCTGATCGTCATGGAGGTGGTCACGTCCCCGAGCGGGATGCCCGCGAAGAGCGCCTCCATGTCGGCGGCCGAGTCGATGGCGACCCCGCAGTGCCCGACCTCGCCCAGCGCGCGCGGGTCGTCGGAGTCGCGGCCCATCAGGGTCGGCATGTCGAAGGCGACCGAGAGTCCGCCGCCGCCGTTGCGCAGGATGGTCTTGTAGCGCTCGTTGGTCTGCGCGGCGTTGCCGAATCCGGCGAACTGCCGGATGGTCCAGGTACGCCCCCGGTAGCCGGTCGGATACAGGCCGCGGGTGAAGGGGTACTCCCCCGGCCAGCCGATCCGCTCGAAGCCCTCGTACCTGTCGCCGGGCCGGGGCCCGTACACCGGCTCCACGGGATCACCGGAGAGCGTGCTGAAGTCGGCCTCGCGGGTGCGCGCGCCGTCGTACCGGGCCTGCCAGCGTCGGCGGCCCTCCTCTATGACGTCAGCGTTCATACCTTCGAATTTACTAGGACGTCCTAGTACTTGTCGATGCCGCACCGCCGTACGGGTCTCCGCACGGCGGCGAGGAAGCCCGCTACGCCTTGGCGGCCACCGGGCCGGCCGGCGCGATCCTGGACCGCAGCTCCGGGGTGATCCGGCGCTCCACGAAGAACGCGGCCGTCGGGATGGTCCCGGCGAGCAGGACCCACAACTGCTTCTTGACCGGCCACTTCGCCTTGGCGCCGAGGTCGAAGGCGAAGACGAGGTAGACGACGTAGAGCCAGCCGTGCGCGATGCTCACGACGCGGGTGAAGTCGTCGGCACCGTCCACGTCCAGCAGGTACTTCGCGATCATGCCCAGGCACAGCAGGATCAGCAGCACGCCGGTGACGTACGCCATGACCCGGTAGCGGGTCAGCACGCTCTTTTTCATGACTACGAGCGTAACGAGACGTTCCGGGTGATCTTCGGGCGGGTTCGGCGGGCCCGGGGCCCGTTCACTCCTCGTCGAAGTCGCCCGCCGACACCCGCAGCGGGCGCAGCATGGCGAAGATCTCGCCGCACTCCTCCGCGTCGTAGGCGCCGAGGCCGAAGTCCATGGCCATCAGGTCGCGGGTGGCGGACTCGACCACCTCGCGGCCCCGGTCGGTGATGGAGGCGAGCGTGCCCCGGCCGTCGTGCGGGTTGGGGCGCTTGGCGACGAGCCCCGAGCGCACCAGCCGGTCGACGGTGTTCGTGACCGAGGTGGGGTGCACCATCAGCCGTTCGCCGATCTTGGACATCGGCAGTTCGCCCGACTTGGAGAAGGTCAGCAGGACCAGCGCCTCGTACCGGGCGAAGGTCAGCCCGTACGGCTTGACCGCCGCGTCCACCTCGGCCAGCAGGATCTGCTGCGCCCGCATGATCGACGTGATCGCGGCCATGGAGGGGACGCTTCCCCAGCGCTGCTTCCAGCTTTCGTCGGCGCGGGCGATGGGGTCGAAAGAGAGACTGAGCGGCTTCGGCACGACAGCACACCTTACCGGCCGGTCACATCTCGGTCAGCTCGATCTCACCTTTCGGGCCGCCCCGCCGGGCATGGCGCTACCCGGCACGCTCCACCCGCTATGTCACGATAGGTGACGGATCGTGACAAATCGACACACTCTGCCTCACCTCAGGGAGCAGCAATGTCCCGGCTGATCCACACCCTCTCGGCGCTCACCGCCCTCGCCCTCGCGGTGGGCTGCTCGTCCGCCCCCGGCGTCGACGAGGCGTCCGTCGCCGGCACCGCCAGGAAGCGGGCGGACCCGGCGGACTCCGCCTTCTGGGTCGACCCGGAGAGCCCCGCCGCCCGGCAGCGCGCCCTGTGGGAGCGGCAGGGCCGCGAGGAGGACGCCGTCCTGCTCCAGCGGATCGCCGGGCAGCCCGCCGCGCTCTGGCCGGCCGGGGAGATCGACCCCGCCCCGCTGGTGCGCCGGGCCACCCGGGCCGCGACCGAGGCCGGCAGGACGGTGCTGCTGACCGCCTACAACATCCCGCACCGCGACTGCGGCCAGCACTCGGCGGGCGGCGCGGACGACGCGGACGCCTACCGGCGGTGGATCGGCAGGTTCGCCGACGCGATCGGCGACGCCAGGGCACTCGTGGTGCTGGAGCCGGACGCCGTCGCGCACATCGTCGACGGCTGCACGCCCGGCGAGCTGCACGCCGAGCGCGAGCGGCTGCTGGGCGAGGCGATCACCCGGCTGAAGGCGCAGCCGAACACCGCGGTCTATCTGGACGCGGGCAACCCGGCCTGGATCACCGAGCCCGGCAAACTGGTCGACCCGCTGAAGCGGGCCGGCATCGCGGACGCCGACGGCTTCGCGCTCAACGTCTCCAACTTCCAGACCGACGCGGTGGTGAAGACGTACGGCAAGCGGCTCGGCGCGGAGCTGGGCGGCAAGCACTTCGTCGTGGACACCAGCCGCAACGGGAACGGCCCGCTGCCCGGCGCCTGGTGCAACCCGCCGGGCCGGGCGCTGGGGGCCCGGCCGACCACCGACACCGGTGACCCGGCCGTCGACGCCTACCTGTGGATCAAGCGGCCCGGCGAGTCGGACGGTGCCTGCGAGGGCGGGCCGGACGCCGGGCGGTGGTGGCCGCAGTACGCCCTGGAGCTGGCGCGCAACTCCAGGGCGTGAGGCCGGGGCACCCGCTACGTCACCTGGACCCACTTCGCCTTCGACGGGGTGCCGTCGGCGTCGGTGACGAAGAGCATGTACCAGCCCGGCGGGACCAGGGTGCGGTCGCGCGGCACGTCGAAGGTGACCTGGCCGGACTTCCGGGTCACCTTCAGTTCGATGGACCGCTGCTCGACGTCCGTGGTGTGGGTCACCGCGCTCGGCCGCATCAGCCGGGCCTCGGCCACCCGGTCGGGGTGGGCGGTGCGGTAGGTCACCCGGTGGTCCGCGTCGAGTGCCCGCGGGCCGTCCTTCAGTACCGGCCGGCGGGCCGTGTTCCGGTGCAGGGCGGCCGGGGTGAAGACCTCCATGCGCTGCTCGAAGTGGCCCAGCTTGGTGTTCTGCTGGTCGTCGAAGAGCGGGTCGGAGCCGAAGGTGGCGACCCGGCCGTCCGGCAGCAGCAGCGCCTCGGAGTGGTAGTTGCGGCCCACCGCGGGCGCCGCCGCCTCCTTGAAGGCGTTGCTCCTCGGGTCGTAGACCTGCGCCTTGAGGATGTTGCTGGCGCTGCGGCCGCGGTAGTCCGCGGCGCCGTTGGAGGTGAAGACGGTGTCGTCCGGCATGATCACGCTGTTCAGGTAGCGGGTGCCCTGCGGCAGGTCCGGGCCCTCCTTGAAGACGGGGTTGTCCGCCTTCAGGTCCACGACGGCCGTGCGCTCGGTCGCCTTCTTCGACTCGCCGACCCCGCCGCCGCCCAGCACCATCACCTTCTGGTCCTGCGCGGGGGGCAGCAGCAGCGACGCGGAGGTCTCCAACTGGTCGGGGCGGGTGAGTCCGGGCACCTTGCGGAAGCTGTTGGTCTCCAGGTCCCACAGGCCCGGCACCCGGCCCTTGTCCGCCGGTCCGTACCCGGCGTTGGAGCCGGAGTAGAAGAGTTTGCCGCCCTTGGTGAGGAAGAGGGCGGGGTAGGTCGGGAAGTACCGCTTGGGCCCGGGTGACCACTTCTTGGTCTCCGGGTCGTAGATCTCGTTGTCGCCCGGGTCGATCACGCCGACGTCGTCGAGGCCGGAGGCGGCGAGGATCCGTCCGTCGTCGAGGCCGACCAGCGTCGGGTACCAGCGGGCCTTGTCCATCGGGTCGACGGGGACGTACTTCTCGGCGACCGGGTCGAACTCGTAGGCCGCGCGGATGCCCTGGAAGTCCTGCTTCTCCAGGGTGATCTTCTCCGAGAGGCCGTAGGTGTTGGCGGCGGCGTCGCCCCGCAGACCGACGATCTCGTACTGGGCCTGCGAGTCGGTGACCGACAGCGGGCCCTTCTCGGCGGCCTCCACGAAGACCCGCCGCTCACTGGCGGTGACCTTGGTCTCCCAGGGCTGGACCACACCGCGCGCGTCCCGGGTGACCTCGAAGGAGCGCTTGGCCTTCGGGAGGGTGACCGCGAACCTGGAGACGTACTCGACGCCCGCGGGCGAGCGGAAGCGGGTGCCCTTGGGCAGGGTCACGGGCTTGTCCGGGTTCTCGTTCTTCACCCGCATGCCGCCGCCCGCCCGGTCCACCTCGCCGTTCAGGAGTTCGTAGCGGGCGGTGCCGCCGGCCACCAGCAGCCGGCCGTCGGGGAGGGCCGCGTGACCGGAGCAGAAGAAGTCCTCCGGGGTGGCGACCTTCTTGAAGGTGTTCCTCTCCGGGTCCCACAGCACGGTGTCGAAGGAGCCCTTGTCGAACTTCTTCTGCTCGTTGCCGGAGCCGGCCACGATCAGCACCTTGCCGGTGCGCAGCAGCGCCGCGTGGATGGCGTTGGTGCGGTACTCCTCCGGGATGCCGATCTGGGCCCAGGAGCCGTACTTCGCCTTGTACGAGGGCCGGGAGATCTTGTAGTCGTGATACTTCGCGCCCGCGAAGTCGAGCGCGGCGGGGGCGTTGAGACCGGCCAGCAGGGCGACGCCGCCGACGCCCAGGACGGTCTTCTTGGTCTTCTGCGAGAGCTGGTAGGCCATGGCCTAGTTGCCTCCTGTCATGGTGCCGGAGACGGACGTGGTGGCTCCGGTGGCGGCCAGGGCGGGCGTGGCGGTGAGGAGGTCCTGCGGGGCGGAGGACTGCTGCGGGGCGGTGGGCCGCGGGGCGGGCCGGGCCGCGCGGCGGGCGCGGCGGGCGGTGGCCGCCCAGACCGCCACCGGGGCCAGGGAGATCGCCACGGCCAGCAGCGCCCAGGTGCGCATCGCCGCGTGGGTGTGGTCCAGGGCGGCGGAGGCGACCAGGGAGGCGAGCAGCAGGAACGCCCAGGAGAGGTGGATGCGGAAGGTGAGCAGCCGGTCGGGGCTGGCGCCGTCGCCCTTGGGGGTGACGACGAAGCGGCTGGGGCGGCGCAGCACGGCCTCGGCGAGGGACTTGAGGTAGATCGGGGCGGAGAGCGCCGACATCGCCATGCCGGCCAGCCCGCCGGAGCCCTGCGGTTCGTGCGGGGAGACGTTGTGACGCCGGTTCCAGAGGTAGAGGCCGATCTGCAGGGCGGCGGCGTCGCTGTAGAGCATCAGCCAGACGGAGGCGGCGACCTCGGTGCCGGAGGCGCCGAACCAGAGGAAGAGGACGCAGCTCAGGATGCCGAGGAGCCAGTTGACGGCCGTCATGGGGTAGTAGACGAGCATCAGCGTGTAGGACAGGAGACGGCCCGCGGGCATCCGCGGCGCCCCCTTCCGGTACTGCCTGATGAGCGTCTCGTAGGTGCCCCGGGACCAGCGCATCTGCTGGGTGAAGAAGTCGGTCCAGGAGGCCGGGCCCTCGCCGACGGCGAGCACGTCGGGGGTGTACACGGACTGCCAGTGGTTGCCGGTGGCCGGGTTGCGGTGGTGGTGGATCTCGAACCCCGTCGCCATGTCCTCGGTGATGGAGTCGTACAGGCCGCCGACCTGGCGGACGGCCGCGATCCGGACGACGTTGTTGGTGCCGACGAACATGGGGGCGCGGTAGCGGTTGCCGGCCCGCTGGATGAGGGCGTGGAAGAGGAACTGCTGCGACTCGGCGGCCTTGGTGACGGGGTTGTGGTAGTTGCCGTACACCTGGGGGCCGACGACGAAGGCGACGTCCGGGTCGCGGAAGTAGCCGAGCATCCGCTCCAGGAAGCCGGGGAGCGGGACGTGGTCGGTGTCGACGGAGGCGAAGAACTCGTAGTCGCCGCCGTGCATGGCGATCCAGGCGTTGTAGTTGCCGTGCTTGGTGCGGGCCTTGTGGACGCCGGTGTCGCGGTTCCACTCGGGGACGCCCCGGCGGGTGAAGTGGCGCACGCCGAGTTCCGCGCAGAGGGCCCTGGCGTCGGGGTCGTCGCCCTCGTCGAGGAGCCAGACGTCGAGGACGGAGCCGGGGCCGGTGCCGGTGAGACGGGTGGCGCCCGCCAGGGTGGCGCGGACCATGGCGAGGGGTTCCTTGCCCGGGACGTACGTGGTGAGGAAGGCGACCCGGGTGCCGGGGGCGGGGGTCACCGGGACGGGATCGCGGGCGACCATCGTGGCGTGGGCGACGGAGGCGACGTTGACGACCATGAACAGCTCGATGAGGCCGATCGCCACCAGCATGGTGACGTCGAGGACGGTCAGCCAGGTGTCCGCGCCGTCGCGCTCCACCCAGTGGCTCGGCCAGACCAGGTAGACCAGCAGGGCGCCGGTGAGCAGGGGCGCGAGGGTCATCAGGAGGACGGCTTTTATTCGCCGGGGCTCGCGGGAGAGCAGCGAGATGTACCGCACCCGGTACGCGTCGCCGGACGGCTCCGTGAGCGGACCGGCCAGTCGGCTGTGGGTGTCGTAGTCGTAGCCCTCCGGCCGCACAGCGCCCTCCGGTGTTTGGGGAGTGATCAGAGATCAGCACTCGGTGATCTGGATCGATCTGGAGTGATCTACATCTACCCATACGAAAGTGGAGATTTGGGGGCGTGTCGAACTGAGGGCGTCCAGGCGGGTGGGTGTACCCGCCCACGACCGCCGGGCCCCCCGGCGTCGCTCGACACCGGGGAACCCGGGAACACGGATCGGGCGCCGCTCCTCGGCGGCGCCGCCCGGCGACGAAGCCGCCCGGCGTCGGAGCTGTCCGGAGTCAGCCGGCGAGGTGCCTCTCCACGGTCTCGACCTTGGCGGTCAGCCCGTCCGTCACGCCGGGGCGGATGTCCGCCTTCAGCACCAGGGACACCCTCGGCGCCCGTGCCTCGACGGCGGCCACGGCGCGCCTGACGACGTCCATCACCTCGTCCCACTCCCCCTCGACCGAGGTGAACATCGCGTCGGTGCGGTGCGGCAGCCCGGAGGCGCGGACCACCCGGACGGCGTCGGCGACGTACTCCCCCACGTCCTCACCGACCCCCAGCGGCGTCACGGAGAAGGCGACGATCATGCCCCGACCACCCCTTCCCGGCGGGCGCGGGAGGCGATCACCGCGTCCTCGGCCTCGCGGCGCAGCTTCCGCTCGGCGAAGAAGCCGCCGGTGGGCAGCACCGAGAGGACGAAGTAGAGCACCCCGGTCCCCAGCGGCCACTTGGCCCTCCGCCAGGCGTCCGCCCAGAAGACGACGTACAGGACGAACAGCACGCCGTGCACCCTGCCCATCACCGGGACGGCGTTGAAGTCCGTGGTCCGCTTGAGCACCGAGCAGACGAGCAGGAGGAGGAAGGAGATCGCCTCGGGCGCGGAGATCAGGCGGAGGCGGCGGAGGGCTGCGGCGGTCTTCAGGTCCACGGGTGGTCACCTTCGATGGGAGGGACGTCGACGATCATCTTGTGAACGTACGCACAAGCGCTTCGCCATTCTGGCAAACCGCTGAGGCGCCCGGCTCACGGGGGCGCCGGTCCGCTACCTTCGCAGACGTGGCGATGTTCCGACTCCAGGGCAGCAAGGTGCTCGCCGTCGACATGACCGGGGACGCCGTCAAGGCGAAGAACGGCTCGATGGTCGCGTACGACGGGCAGATGGCCTTCAAGAAGATGAGCGGTGGGGGTGAGGGGCTGCGCGGAATGGTGACGCGGCGGCTCACCGGTGAGCAGATGACGGTGATGGAGGTGAAGGGGCACGGGACCTGCTGGTTCGCCGACCGGGCTTCGGAGATCAATCTCGTGGGTCTCCAAGGCGACAAGCTGTACGTCGAGTCCAGCAACTTCCTGGCGGCCGACGCGGGGCTGCGGACGGGGACGGAGTTCACCGGGCTGCGCGGCGCCTCGCAGGGCAACGGCCTGTTCACCACGACCGTGGAGGGGCACGGCCAGGCGGCGATCATGTCCGACGGACCGGCCGTGGTGCTGCGGGTCAGCGCCCGGTACCCGCTGACCGTCGATCCGGGGGCGTACGTGGCGCACCAGGGGAACCTGCGGCAGTCCTTCCAGTCCGGCGTGACGTTCCGCACGCTGCTGGGCGAGGGCGGCGGGGAGGCGTTCCAGATCCGGTTCGAGGGGGACGGGCTGGTCTATGTGCAGCCCAGCGAGCGGAACACGATCGCGGGGGATGTGTGATGGCGTTCCGGGAGCTGAATCCGAAGATGGTCGAGGCGACGGTGGCGCCGGGGCAGCGGCTGTTCAGCCAGCGGGGCGCGATGCTCGCGTACCGGGGCGAGGTGTCCTTCACGCCCGATCTGCGGGGCGGGCAGGGCGGGGTCATGTCGATGATCGGGCGGCGGGTGGCGAACGAGGACACCCCGCTGATGACCGTCGAGGGCAGCGGCACGGTGCTGTTCGGATACGGCGGGCACCATGTGCAGGTGATCCAACTCGCCGGGGACACGCTGTACGTCGAGGCCGACCGGCTGCTCGCCTTCGAGGGCACCCTGGAACAGGGCACGGTCTTCCTCGGCGCGCAGGGCGGGGTGATGGGGATGGTGCGCGGGCAGGTCAGCGGGCAGGGGCTGTTCACGACCTCCCTCAAGGGGCACGGCGCGGTGGCCGTCATGGCGCACGGCGGCGTGATCGAGATCCCGGTCACCCCGCAGCGTCCGGTGCACGTCGATCCGCAGGCGTACGTCGCCCACCACGGGGAGGTGCGCAACAAGCTGTCCACCGCGCTGGGCTGGCGCGACATGGTGGGGCGCGGCTCCGGCGAGGCGTTCCAACTGGAGCTGAGCGGCAGCGGCGCGGTCTACGTCCAGGCGTCGGAGGAGAAGCTGTGAGCACCGTGCACCACGACCCGTCGACGCTGCCGGCCGACGACAACGTCAACGCGTACACCTTCTGCGTGGAGCTGGCCGGCAGCCAGTGGTTCCTGCAGAAGGGGAAGATGATCGCCTATTACGGGACGATCGACTTCAACGGGATCGGGCACGGGCGGCTGGACCGTCTGGTGCGGACGTCCTTCCATTCGCCACTGCACGCGAGCGACTGGGTGGTGGCGGAGGGCTCGGGCAAGATGCTCCTGGCCGACCGGGCCTTCGACGTCAACTCGTACGACCTCGAAGACGGCAATCTGACCATTCGCTCGGGCAACCTGCTTGCTTTTCAGCCAAGTCTCGCCCTCAAGCAGTCGATCGTGCCGGGCTTCGTGACGCTGCTCGGCACCGGAAAGTTCGTGGCCGCCTCGAACGGCCCGGTGGTCTTCATGGAACCGCCGCTGCGGGTGGACCCGCAGGCCCTCGTCGGCTGGGCCGACTGCCCCTCTCCGTGCCACCACTACGACCACGGGTACCTGACGGGCCTGCTGGGCGGTCTACGTGCGATGACGGGCCTGGGCGGGGCCTCCGGCGAGGAGCACCAGTTCGAGTTCGCGGGGGCCGGGACGGTGCTGCTCCAGTCCAGCGAGACGCTGATGGCGGAGCAGGCGACGGGAGCGCCGCCCGCGGAACCGGGGGTGCCCGGCGGCGGGGCGCACGGTTCCGGGCCGGGGGCGGCCGGGGCACCGCGCCTTCCCGGACAGCTCGGGGACCTCCAGCGCCGCTTCGGGCTGTGAGCGGTAATCTGCGGAGTGTGACATCGAACGCGTGCGCACCGTCACAGTGACAGGGCGACCACTCCCGCTAGTTCATCTTTCAACTTCTTAGGTAGACTTCATCCATGGAGACCGAGACGGCCACCCGCTGGCTGACCGATACGGAGCAGTGTGCTTGGCGCACCCACCTGGAGGTCAACCGACTGTTGACGTACCAGCTCGAAAAGGACCTCCAGCCGTTCGGCCTGACCATGAACGACTACGAGATCCTGGTGAATCTCTCCGAGTCGCCGGAGGTGCGGATGCGGATGAGCGACCTCGCCACCGTCACCATGCAGTCCAAGAGCCGCCTGTCGCACCAGATCACCCGCATGGAGAACGCCGGCTTCGTCCGGCGGGAGAACTGCGAGTCCGACCGGCGCGGCCTCTTCGCCGTCCTGACCGAGCACGGTCTGGAGACCATGCGCGAGGTCGCGCCGCACCACGTGTCCTCGGTGCGCCGGCACTTCATCGACCTGGTCTCCCCCGAGGCGCTGGCGGAGCTGGAGAAGGCCCTGAAGCCCATCGCCGAGCACCTGCGCGGCCAGCGCGGGCGCCCCTGACACCGCGGGTCTCAGACGGCCGGCAGGCGGAGTTCGAACAGGGCCCCGCCGGCCGGCCCGGCGCGGACCGTGAGGGTGCCCCCGTGGCGCGCGGCGACGTCCCGGGCGATGGCCAGCCCGAGGCCCGCCCCGCCGTCGTCCCGGCTGCGGGCGGCGTCGAGCCGTACGAACCGCGCGAAGATCCGCTCCCGGTCGGCCGCGGGCACCCCGTCGCCGTCGTCGGCGACCGCGACCACGGCCGCCTCCCCGTCCCGCCGCACCCGCACCTCGACCGCCGTACGGGCGTGCCGTTCCGCGTTGTCCAGCAGGTTCCCCAGCACCCGCCCGAGCTGCCCGCGCGAGCCCGCCGCCGCCACCCCCTCCTCGGCCCGGACCGTCACCCCGGCCCGCCCCCCGGCCGCCTCCCGGACCAGCGCCCCGAGGTCCACCCGCGCGTCCGCGGGCCGCTCCCCCGCGTCCAGCCGGGCGAGCAGCAGCAGATCGGCGGCGAGCCGCTGCAGCCGTACGGTGTCCTGCACCGCGCCGTCGACGTCCAGCAGCCCGGGGTGCGCGGCGCCCACCTCCAACTGCGTCCGCAGCGAGGCGATCGGACTGCGCAGCTCGTGCGAGGCGTCGGCGACGAACCGCCGCTGCCGCTCCACGGCCGCCTGGAGGGCGGCCAGCGTCTCGTTGGTGGTCAGGGCGAGCCGCGCGACCTCGTCGTGGGTGTCCGGCACCGGGACCCGCCGGGTCAGGTCCTCGGAGCGGGTGATCGCCGCCATCTCCCGCCGGATGCCCTCCACCGGCCGCAGCGCCCGCCGGGTCACCAGCCAGGTCACCCCGGCGACCACGGCGGCCAGGCACGGGAACCCGATCAGCATCACGGTCAGCGCGGTGTTCACGGCGCCGTGCTCGGCGGAGAGCGGGGACCCGGCGTACACGGTGAGCGTGGAGCCGTCGTCCCTCTCCACGGTGACGCCCGCGAAGCGGTAGTCCTCCGTCTCGCCGTCGACGGTCGCCGAGCCGTCGCTGACGGTGGCGCGCTCCCCGATCTCCCCCGGCTCCACGGCCTCCGCCGGGTCGTCGTCCTCCTCGTCCCCGGCCCCCGCCCCGGGCCGCGGCCGGACGGCCTCCACGCCGGTGCCGCTGATCCGCTCCAGTTCCTCGCTCGCGGCCACCAGCACCCCGTCCTCGTCGACGACCTGCACCGGCCGGTCGTCGACGTCCAGCGACAGCTCTCCGTAGGCCGTCCCGGCGGCGAGCTGGGAGGCCACCTCGCGCGCGGAGCGCTCCGCCGAGGTCCCGGCCTCGCCGAGCAGATTGGCCCGCAGCGAGAGCAGTACGGCGGCCCCGGCCGCGACCAGCGCCACCGCGACGACCAGGGTCGCGGCCAGCGCGGCCCGAGCCCGTACCGAACCGAACAGGCGCCTCATCGTTCCCGCTCCAGCCGGTACCCGGCGCCCCGGACGGTCGAGATGAGCCCGGCCCGCAGCTTGCGCCGGAGCACGCTGACGTACACCTCGACGATGTTGGGGTCGCCCTCGTAGGCGAAGTCCCAGACATGCTCCAGGATCTCCCCCTTGGACACCACCTGGCCGGCCCGCAGCACGAGCTGCTCCAGCACGGCGAACTCCCGCGCGGTGAGCGACACCTCGTCCCCGCCGAGAAACACCCGCCGGGCCGCGGTGTCCACCTTCAGCTCCCCGTGCACATGCACGGGCGCGGCCCCGCCCCCCGTCCGGCGCCGCAACAGCGCCTTGACCCGGGCCACCAGCACCACGTACGAGAACGGCTTGGTGAGGTAGTCGTCCGCCCCCGTGTCCAGCCCCTCCGCCTCGTCGTACTCCCCGTCCTTGGCGGTGAGCATCAGGATCGGCACGTCGTGACCGGCGGCCCGCAGCGCGGCACAGACCCGGTACCCGTTGAGCCCCGGCAGCATGATGTCGAGGATCACGAGGTCGTACGTCCCCTCGCCGGCCCGGTGCAGCCCCTCCCGCCCGTCGTGGACGACATCGACGGCGTACCCCTCGGCGGTGAGCCCCCGGGCGAGAGACAGGGCCAGCCGCTTCTCGTCCTCCACGATCAACAGACGCATACGCCAACGATCGCAAAAACATCCTGAAGATCCCTTCAGGTCACTTCAGCTTCCCCTCAGCGTCGGCACGCGACAGTGAGCGGGTCGAAACGAAGCGACTCGGGAGGAACCCGCATGAAGCGCAACATCGTCATCGCCACCGTCGCCGCCGCCGCGCTGATCGCAGGCGGCACGGCCACGGCTCTCGCGGTCACCGGGGAGGACGACCAGGACGCACAGCGCCAAACGGACACCCGCACGACGGACACCCGCACGACGGACCACGCCGTCCGGGCGGCCACGGCCGAGGTGACGGCCCCCGAGGCCATCGCCACCGCGCTGAAGCACACCGCGGGCACGGTGGTCTCGGCGGAACTGGACGACGAGGACGCCGGCGAGCCGACCGTCTGGGAGGTGGAGATCCTCTCCTCGGCCGGCACCTGGCACCACCTCGACCTCGACCCCGGGAACGGCAAGATCCTGGACACCCGCACCGAGAACGCGGACGAGGACGACACCGCCGAGGCCAGGGCGGCCCTGAAGAACACGCCCGGCACCGCCGCCGAGGCGGCCGAGGCGACCGCGGCCAAGGGCACGGTGACCTCCGTGGACCTGGACGACAAGGGCTGGGAGACCGAAACCCGGTCCCCCGGCGAGCCCGCCCGGGACTGGCAGGTGAACCCGACCACGGGCAAGATCACGCCCGGCACCGACGACGACTGACCGGCCCGGTGGGTGCGGGGGTGCGGGGTGTCGGCCCGCACCCCCGCACGGGGCGGGGGCGGGGGGACGACCGCCGCGGGCACGGACCGCTCAACCGCCGGAAGGCCCCGTCAGCCCCGCCACCAGTTCCTCCGCCGCCCGATACGGATCCAGCTCCCCCGCCACGATCCGCTCCGCCAGCACCCCCAGCCGCCGGTCCCCCCGCAAGTCCCCGATCCGCTCCCGCAGCGTCGTCACCGCGAGGGTCTCCACCTCACGCGCGGCCCGGACCCGCCGCCGTTCGGACAGCACCCCCCGCTCCTCCATCCAGGCCCGGTGCTTCTCCAGCGCCTCGACGACCTCGTCCACGCCCTCCCCCCGCGCCGCGACCGTCTTCACGATGGGCGGACGCCAGTCCCCCGCCCCCCGGGCCTGCCCCAGCCCCAGCATGTGGTTCAGCTCGCGCGCGGTGGCGTCCGCGCCGTCCCGGTCGGCCTTGTTGACGACGTACACGTCACCGATCTCCAGGATCCCGGCCTTGGCCGCCTGAATCCCGTCCCCCATGCCCGGGGCCAACAGCACCACCGACGTATCGGCCTGCGAGGCGATCTCCACCTCCGACTGCCCGACCCCGACCGTCTCCACGAGGATCACCTCGCACCCCGCCGCGTCCAGCACCCGGATCGCCTGCGGCGCGGCCCACGCCAGGCCGCCCAGGTGCCCGCGGGTCGCCATGGACCGGATGTAGACGCCCGGATCCGACGCGTGCTCGGACATCCGCACCCGGTCCCCCAGCAGCGCCCCGCCGGAGAACGGCGACGACGGGTCGACCGCGAGCACCCCGACCCGCCGCCCCCGCTTGCGGTACGCCGTCACCAGCACCGACGTGGACGTCGACTTGCCGACCCCCGGCGACCCGGTGAGCCCCACCACGTACGCCCCGCCGGTCAGCGGGGCCAGCGCCGCCATGATCTCCCGCAGTTGCGGGGACGCCCCCTCCACCAGGGAGATCAGCCGGGCCACGGCCCGCGGCCGGCCTTCCCTGGCCTGGGCCACCAGCGAGGAGACGTCCTGCATCACAGCTCCGTTTCAGCGAGGTCGGGTACGGAAGAGGGCGCGACCGGGCCTCAGCCCTTGGCCACCCGCAGGATCAGCGCGTCCCCCTGCCCGCCCCCGCCGCACAGCGCCGCCGCACCGACCCCGCCGCCACGCCGCTTCAGCTCCAGCGCCAGATGCAGCACCAGCCGGGCACCGGACATGCCGATCGGGTGCCCCAGAGCGATCGCGCCCCCGTTCACATTCACCTTTTCGGTGGACACGCCGAGGTCCTTCATCGACTGCACGGCCACCGCCGCGAACGCCTCGTTGATCTCGATCAGGTCGAGGTCGCCGACCTCCAGGCCCTCCTTGGACAGCGCGTGCCGGATCGCGTTCGACGGCTGCGACTGCAAAGAGTTGTCCGGCCCGGCCACGTTCCCGTGGGCGCCGATCTCCGCGAGCCAGTCGAGTCCCAGCTCCTGGGCCTTCGCCTTGCTCATGACCACCACGGCCGCCGCGCCGTCGGAGATCTGCGAGGCGGACCCCGCCGTGATCGTGCCGTCCTTGGCGAAGGCCGGCCGCAGCTTGCCCAGCGACTCGGCCGTGGTGTCCGCGCGGATGCCCTCGTCCTTGCTGAAGAGCACCGGCTCACCCTTGCGCTGCGGGATCTCCACCGGCGTGATCTCGGCCTCGAAGAGACCGTTCTTCTGGGCCGCCGCCGCCCGCTGGTGGGAGAGCGCGGCCACCTCGTCCTGCGCCTCGCGCCGGAGCCCGAGCCGGACGTTGTGCTTCTCGGTGGACTCGCCCATGGCGATGTGCTCGAAGGCGTCGGTGAGACCGTCGTACGCCATGGCGTCGAGCATCTCGATCGCGCCGTACTTGAAGCCCTCGCGGGACTTCGGCAGCAGGTGCGGGGCGTTGGTCATGGACTCCTGGCCGCCGGCCACGACCACGTCGAACTCACCCGCGCGGATGAGCTGGTCCGCCAGCGCGATCGCGTCGAGCCCGGAGAGGCACACCTTGTTGACCGTCAGCGCCGGGACGCTCATCGGGATGCCGGCCTTGACGGCCGCCTGGCGCGCCGGGATCTGCCCCGCCCCGGCCTGGAGCACCTGCCCCATGATCACGTACTGCACCTGGTCGCCACCGATCCCCGCACGGTCGAGGGCGGCCTTGATCGCGAAGCCGCCGAGGTCGGCTCCGGAGTAGGACTTCAGCGAGCCGAGCAGCCGGCCCATCGGGGTGCGCGCACCCGCGACGATGACGGAGGTCGTGCCACCGGTCCCGGACGTCGCGGACGCGGAGGACGACGCGGAAGTTGCGGAAGTTGCGGAGGTTCCAGAAGACATGAGCTGCGATCCCCTTTTCCGGCCCGCACAGGCCGAGGAGTGAACGAGGGTTTACTCGAAAAGGTACTGACCGGTATGCCACCCGTCATCGGGCCGTCGGTGTGATCGCGCGCACGTTGCGTAACCGCCGCCGGAGCGCTGCACTTGACTCCATGCTGACGCGAATCGACCACATCGGAATCGCCTGTCACGACCTCGACGCGACCGTCGAGTTCTACCGCGCCACCTACGGCTTCGAGGTGTTCCACACCGAGGTCAACGAGGAGCAGGGGGTCCGCGAGGCCATGCTCAAGATCAACGACACGTCGGACGGCGGAGCCTCGTACCTGCAGCTCCTGGAGCCCACCCGGGAGGACTCCGCGGTCGGCAAGTGGCTGGCCAAGAACGGTGAGGGGGTCCACCACATCGCCTTCGGCACGGCGGACGTCGACGCCGACGCCGCGGACATCCGCGGCAAGGGCGTCCGCGTGCTGTACGAGGAGCCGCGCCGCGGCTCCATGGGGTCGCGCATCACCTTCCTGCACCCCAAGGACTGCCATGGCGTACTCACAGAACTGGTCACTTCGGCGGCCGTTGAGTCACCTGAGCACTGACCCTCGTACAGAGGGGCCGGTAGGGTTGGGCGCGGTCGCCGCTCCGTCCAGGGTGACCGGTCCCGCCGTCACCGGCGGAACCGCACGGCCGGGGCCCGGGTTTCGGGGGAGTGCGCCGGGGCAGCAGCACACGCTCCGCCGTTGATCTGACACCATTCCCCGGGGGCCCCGTTTCGCCAGTACGGGCGGGGTTCGTTCGGAGAGTGTTGCGACCAGGGGACGGATGGGACCGCGCAGTGCGGGGCTACGAGAGCCAGGAGCGAGAGCCGGCGGCTGACGTCGACCACCTCTCTCGGTTCGAGGCCGAGATGAAGCGGCTGAAGACCGAGCGGGAAAAGGCGATCCAGCACGCCGAGGACCTCGGCTACCAGGTCGAGGTGCTGCGCGCGAAGCTGCACGAGGCGCGGCGCACCATCATGTCCCGGCCCGCCTTCGACGGCGGCGACCTCGGGTACCAGGCCGAGCAGTTGCTGCGCAACGCGCAGGTGCAGGCCGACCAGTTGCGGGCGGACGCCGAACGCGAGCTGAGCCAGGCCCGCGCGCAGACCCAGCGCATCCTCCAGGAACACGCCGAGCAGGCCGCCCGGCTCCAGGCGGAGCTGCACCAGGAGGCGGTGACCCGGCGCCAGCAGCTCGACCAGGAACTGGCCGAGCGCCGCCAGACCGTCGAGTCCCACGTCAACGAGAACGTCGCCTGGGCCGAGCAACTGCGCGCCCGCACCGAGTCCCAGGCCCGCCGGCTCCTGGACGAGTCCCGCGCCGAGGCCGAGCAGGCCATGGCCGCGGCCCGCGCGGAGGCCGAACGGCTGACCGCCGAGGCGCGGCAGCGGCTGCGCGGCGAGGCGGAATCGGCGCGCGCCGAGGCCGAGCAGTTGCTGCGCCGGGCCCGCGCGGACGCCGAGCGGCTGCTGAACGCCGCCTCCACCCAGGCGCAGGAGGCCACCGACCACGCCGAGCAGCTCCGCAGCTCCACCGCCACCGAGTCCGAGTCGGCCCGCCGCCGCGCCCAAGAGCTGAGCCGGGCCGCCGAGCAGCGGATGACCGAGGCCGAACAGGCGCTGCGCAAGGCGCGGACCGAGGCCGAGAAGCTGGTCACCGAGGCGGAGGAGGCCGCGGCCAAGGCGCTGTCGAGCGCGGAGTCGGCCAACGAGACCCGGACCCGGACGGCCAAGGAGCAGGTCGCCCGGCTGGTCGGTGAGGCCACGAAGGAGGCCGAGTCCACCAGGGCCGAGGCCGAGCAGCTCGTCGCGGACGCCCGCGCCGAGGCCGAGAAGATCGTCGCCGAGGCCGCGGAGAAGGCCCGGACGGCGACCGCGGAGGAGACCGCCACCCAGCTCTCCAAGGCCGCCCGGACCGCCGAGGAAGTCCTCGACAAGGCGTCCGAGGAGGCCAAGCGGACCACGAAGGCCGCCGCCGAGGAGGCCGAGCGGATCCGCGGCGAGGCCGAGTCCGAGGCGGACCGGCTGCGCGCCGAGGCGCACGACATCGCCGAGCAGCTCAAGGGCGCGGCGAAGGACGACACCAAGGAGTACCGGGCCAAGACGGTCGAGCTGCAGGAGGAGGCGCGCCGGCTGCGCGGCGAGGCCGAGCAGCTCCGCGCCGACGCCGTCGCCGAGGGCGAGCGGATCCGCGCCGAGGCCCGCCGGGAGGCCGTCCAGCAGATCGAGGAGGCGGCGAAGTCCGCCGAGGAGCTGCTCGCCAAGGCCAAGGCGGACGCCGACGAGCTGCGCCGGACCGCCACCGCGGACAGCGAGAAGGTCCGCACCGAGGCGATCGAGCGGGCCACCGCGCTGCGCCGGCAGGCCGAGGAGACGCTGGAGCGCACCCGGGTCGAGGCCGAACGCCACCGCACCGAGGCCGTGGAGCGGGCCGAGGAGCTGACCGCGGAGGCCGAGCGCGCCGCCGGTGAGCTGCGCGAGGAGGCCGAGCGCCAGGCCGAGGCCAGGCGCGAGGAGGCCGCCGAGGAGCTGACCCGGCTGCGCACCGAGGGCGAGGAGCGGCTGGCCGCGGCCGAGCGGGCGCTGACCGAGGCCCGGGCGGAGGCCGACCGGATCCGCCGCGAGGCCGCCGAGGAGACGGAGAAGCTGCGCACCGAGGCGGCCGAGCGCATCCGTACCCTCCAGCAGCAGGCGGCGGCGGAGGCCGAGCGGCTGCGGGACGAGGCCGCCGCCGACGCCTCCGCCTCCCGCGCGGAGGGCGAGAGTGTCGCCGTACGGCTGCGGTCGGAGGCGGCGAACGAGGCCGAGCGGCTGAAGACGGAGGCGCAGGAGAGCGCCGACCGGATGCGGGCGGAGGCCCGGACGGCCGCCGAGCGCATCGCGGCCGAGGCGTCGGAGACGCTGGACGCCGCCCAGGAGGAGGCCGCCCGGCGCCGCCGTGAGGCGGAGGAGCTGCTGGGGTCGGCGCGCGAGGAGGCGGGCCAGGAGCGTGAGCGGGCCCGCGAGCAGAGCGAGGAGCTGCTGGCCTCGGCGCGCAACCGGGTGGCGGAGGCCGAGGGCGAGGCGGCCCGGCTGGTCGAGGAGGCGGACCGCCGCGCCACCGAGCTGGTGTCGGCCGCCGAACAGCACGCGGCGCAGGTACGGGAGTCCGTGGCGGGTCTGCACGAGCAGGCCCAGGAGGAGATCACCGGGCTGCGCAGCGCCGCCGAGCACGCCGCGGAGCGCACCCGGCGCGAGGCCGGGGAGGAGGCGGACCGGGTCCGCGCCGACGCCTACGCGGAGCGGGAGCGGGCGAGCGAGGACGCGGGCCGGCTGCGCCACGAGGCGCGGGAGGAGACCGAGGCGGCCAAGGCGCTCGCCGAGCGGACGGTGTCCGAGGCGATCACCGAGGCCGACCGGATCCGCGCGGACGTCTCCGAGTACGCCCAGCGGGTGCGCACGGAGGCGTCGGACGCGATCGCCGAGGCCGAGCAGAACGCGTCGCGGACCCGGGCGGACGCCCGTGAGGACGCCAACCGCATCCGCTCGGACGCGGCGACGCAGGCCGACACCCTGATCACCGAGGCGCGTTCGGAGGCCGAGCGGCTGACGGCCGAGACGATCACCGAGACCGACCGGCTGCGTACGGAGACGGTCGCCGAGACCGACCGGATGCGTGCCGCGGCCTCGGACGCCGTCGCCGAGGCCGAGGACGCCGCGGCGCGGGCTCGCGGGCAGGCCCGGGAGGACGCCAACCGCCTGCGCACGGACGCCGCGACGCAGGCCGACACCCTGATCACCGAGGCGCGTTCGGAGGCCGAGCGGCTGACGGCCGAGACGGTCACCGAGACCGACCGGCTGCGCACCTCGACGGTCGCGGAGGCCGAGCGGGTCCGCGCCGAGGCGGCCGCGCGGGCCGAGCAGCTCGTGTCGGACGCCACCGGTGAGGCGGAGCGGCTGCGTGCCGAGGCCGCCGAGACGGTCGGTGCGGCGCAGCAGCACGCCGAGCGCATGCGCGGTGAGGCGGACCGGGCGCGGACCGCGGCCGAGGCGGAGGCCGAGCGGGTGACGGCCGCCGCCCGCGCGGAGGCCGAGCGCACCCTGGACGAGGCCCGCAAGGACGCCAACAAGCGGCGTTCGGAGGCGGCCGAGCAGGTCGACACGCTCATCACGGAGACCACGGCCGAGGCCGACAAACTGCTCACCGAGGCGCAGCAGCAGGCGCGGAAGACCACCTCGGAGGCGGAGACGCGGGCCGACACGATGGTGGGCGCGGCCCGCAGCGAGGCCGAGCGGCTCGTCTCCGAGGCGACCGTCGAGGGCAACTCCCGGGTGGAGAAGGCCCGGACGGACGCCGATGAGCTGCTGGTCGGGGCCCGCCGGGACGCGACCGCCATCAGGGAGCGGGCGGAGGAGCTGCGGGACCGCCTGACCGGTGAGATCGAGCAGTTGCACGAGCGGGCCCGGCGCGAGGCGGCCGAGACGATGAAGTCGGCCGGCGACCGCTGCGACGCGCTGATCAAGGCCGCCGAGGAGCAGCTCGGCAAGGCCGAGGCGAAGGCGAAGGAGCTGGTGTCCGAGGCGAACTCGGAGGCCGGCAAGGTGCGCATCGCCGCGGTCAAGAAGGCCGAGGGGCTGCTGAAGGAGGCCGAGCAGAAGAAGAGCAGGCTGGAGAAGGAGGCCGAGGAGCTGAAGGCCGAGGCGGTCCGCGAGGCCCGGCGCACGGTCGAGGAGGGCAAGCGCGAGCTGGACCTGCTGGTGCGGCGCCGCGAGGACATCAACACCGAGATCTCCCGGGTACAGGACGTCCTGGAGGCGCTGGAGTCCTTCGAGACGCCCGCCGCGGGCGGCGGCAAGGACGCGGGGGTGAAGGCCGGCGCGACGGTCGGCGCCCCTCGATCGGGTGGTAAGGCGTCAGACGGCTAGCGCTCACGCCGATTTTGGTGTCCCCTTGAGACCTTTGGCGGTGCCCTCCTGAGACCTTTCACCAAAGCTTCGGCAAGTCTTGGGTGCGTCAGCCGGTCAAAAGAGGTGTCATTCTTCTTACCAAACACGTATCCGCTCGATGACACACCGCATTGGCCCCTAGGATTCCCTCTATCACCTCACCGGTCTCATTCGACAGGAACCCCATGAGCGACACTTCCCCCTACGGCTTCGAGCTTGTGCGGCGTGGGTACGACCGCGCTCAGGTGGACGAACGAATCTCCAAGCTCGTCTCCGACCGTGACAGCGCTCTCACCCGCATCACCGCTCTGGAGAAGCGCATCGAGGAGCTCCACCTCGAGACGCAGAACGCCCAGGCCCAGATCACCGACGCCGAGCCGTCGTACGCGGGTCTCGGCGCCCGGGTCGAGAAGATCCTGCGGCTCGCCGAGGAGGAGGCGAAGGATCTGCGCGAGGAGGCCCGGCGCGCCGCGGAGCAGCACCGCGAGCTGGCCGAGTCGGCCGCTCAGCAGGTGCGCAACGACGCCGAGTCCTACGCCTCCGAGCGCAAGGCCAAGTCGGAGGACGAGGGCGTCCGGATCGTCGAGAAGGCCAAGAGCGACGCCTCCCAGTTGCGCTCCGAGGCGCAGAAGGACGCGCAGTCCAAGCGCGAGGAGGCGGACGCCCTCTTCGAGGAGACCCGCGCCAAGGCCGCGCAGGCCGCCGCCGACTTCGAGACGAACCTCGCCAAGCGGCGTGAGCAGTCCGAGCGCGACCTGGCCTCGCGTCAGGCCAAGGCCGAGAAGCGGCTCGCGGAGATCGAGCACCGCGCGGAGCAGTTGCGCCTGGAGGCGGAGAAGCTGCGCACCGACGCCGAGCGCCGCGCCCGCCAGACCGTCGAGACGGCGCAGCGCCAGGCCGAGGACATCGTGGCCGACGCCAACGCCAAGGCCGACCGGATCCGTTCGGAGTCCGAGCGCGAGCTGGCCGCCCTCACCAACCGCCGCGACTCCATCAACGCGCAGCTCACCAACGTGCGCGAGATGCTGGCGACCCTCACGGGCGCCGCGGTGGCCGCGGCCAGTACGCCGGCCGAGGACGAGCCGATCTCCCGCGGGGTGCCGGCCCAGCAGTCCCGGTAACGACCGCGGTACGAGCGGAGCACGAAGAGCGGCGAAGCCCTCTGTCACTGGGGTGGCAGAGGGCTTCGCCGCGTTCTAGCGTGGTCGGCATGATCGAGCTCGAGGGGCTGACCAAGCGGTACGGCGAGAAGGTGGCGGTCGACAATCTCTCCTTCGGCGTCGCACCAGGGATCATCACGGGCTTCCTCGGTCCCAACGGCGCGGGCAAGTCCACCACCATGCGGATGGTGCTGGGCCTGGACCGGCCGAGCGCCGGGGACGTCCGCATCGACGGACGGCACTACCACCAGTTGAAGGACCCGCTCACTCACATCGGGGCCCTGCTGGACGCCAAGGCGGTGCACGGCGGCCGCAGCGCCTACCACCATCTGCTCTGTCTGGCGCAGGCCAACGGCATCCCGGACCGCCGGGTGCACGAGGTGCTGGACACGGTCGGTCTGACGGCGGTGGCGAAGAAGAAGGCCAAGGGGTTCTCGCTCGGCATGGGGCAGCGGCTCGGCATCGCCGGCGCGCTCCTCGGCGACCCGCGGATCCTGATGTTCGACGAGCCGGTCAACGGGCTGGACCCGGAGGGCATCCACTGGATCCGCAACCTGATGAAGACGCTGGCCGGCCAGGGCCGTACGGTCTTCGTCTCCTCGCACCTGATGAGCGAGATGGCGCTGACCGCGGACCACCTGGTCGTCATCGGGCAGGGCAGGCTGCTGGCGGACACCTCGATGGCCCGGTTCATCGCGGAGAACTCGCGCTCCTACGTCCGGGTCCGCACCCCGCAGCGGGAGCGCCTGCTCGACGCGCTGGCCGGCGCGGGGATCGAGGTCGTCGAGTCCGGGGCGGAGGTGCTGGAGGTGGACGGCGACAAGTCCGCGGCCATCGGCGAGCTGGCCGCGCGACACCAGGTCGTCCTGCACGAGCTGAGCCCCCAGCGGGCCTCGCTGGAGGAGGCGTTCATGCGGCTCACGGCGGAGTCGGTGGAGTACCACGCGCACGACGGGCAGACCCCCGCGGGGCAGTCGCCGGCCGCGCCGGGGCAGGCGTGGGGCAGCGACTGGAGGAACTCATGAGCACGGCGTCGGTGCGGGCCGTCCGGTCCGAGTGGACCAAGATCCGGTCGGTGGCGTCCACGGTGTGGACGCTGTCGCTGGCCGTGGTCGTCACCATCGCCCTCGGCATGCTGATCGCTGCGCTGTCGAAGAACGAGTTCGACGACATGAGCGACCGCGACCGGCTGGCCTTCGACCCGACGTTCATCAGCTTCGCCGGCATGAGCCTCGGCCAGCTCGCGATGATCGTGTTCGGGGTGCTGGTGGTGGCGAACGAGTACAGCAGCGGCATGATCCGCACCTCGCTCGCGGCCGTGCCCCGGCGCGGCACCTTCCTGTTCAGCAAGATCGCCGTCGCCACCGTCCTCGCCCTGGTCGTCTCCATGGCCACCAGCTTCGCCGCCTTCTTCCTCGGCCAGGCGATGCTGGGTGACCTGAAGGCGTCGATCGGCGACCCCGGGGTGCTGCGCGCGGTGTTCGGCGGCGGCCTCTACATGACGCTCATCGCGATGTTCTCCATGGGCGTGGCCGCGATGCTGCGCTCGCCGATGCTGTCGCTGGGCATCCTGATGCCGTTCTTCTTCCTCGTCTCCAACATCCTCGGCGGCGTCGACGCGACGAAGAGGATCGGCCGGTTCCTCCCCGACCAGGCCGGCAACAAGATCATGCAGGTGGTGCCGCCGCTCGACGACGACACCCCGTACGGCCCGTGGGGCGGCCTCGGCATCATGGTGCTGTGGGTGGCCGCGGCCCTGGTGGGCGGATACCTGGTGCTGAGGAAGCGGGACGCCTGACGCGCGGGGAGCGGCCGGCGTGCCCTCGGACCGACAGATTTTGCCCGGGCTTGAACGGAACCGTCAGCACCTCGATAAGCTCCTAACCCTTACGGGGGCGCGTGCCCCGGTGTCCTGAACCGTTCGATGGGTGCGGACCATGATCGAGGCTGTCGGCCTGACCAAGCAGTACGGCGACAAGACCGCCGTGTACAACCTGTCCTTCCAGGTGCGGCCCGGTGCCGTCACCGGCTTCCTCGGGCCCAACGGCTCGGGCAAGTCGACGACGATGCGCATGATCCTCGGGCTGGACAACCCCACCGCGGGACATGTGACCATCGGCGGCTACCCCTACCGCAGGCTGCCCAACGCCGCCCGCCAGGTCGGGGCCCTGCTGGACGCGAAGGCGGTGCACGGCGGCCGGTCCGCCCGCAACCACCTGCTCTCCCTCGCGCAGCTCTCCGGCATCCCGGCCCGCCGGGTGGACGAGGTGCTCGGCGTGGTGGGCCTGCGGGACGTGGCCCGCGCCCGCTCCAAGGGCTTCTCCCTCGGCATGGGCCAGCGGCTCGGCATCGCCGGCGCGCTCCTCGGCGACCCGCAGGTGCTCCTCTTCGACGAGCCGGTCAACGGCCTCGACCCCGAGGGCATCCTCTGGGTGCGCAACCTGATGAAGGCGCTCGCGGCCGAGGGCCGGACCGTCTTCGTCTCCTCGCACCTGATGAGCGAGATGGCGCTCACCGCCGACCACCTGATCGTCATCGGCCGCGGCCAGCTCCTCGCCGACATGGGCGTGCGGGACTTCATCGCCGCCAACTCCGCCGGTTTCGCGCGGGTGCGGACTCCGGACACCGAGCCGCAACTGCGCGAGAAGCTCACCTCGGCGCTGACCGAGGCGGGCGGGCAGGTCCTCCCCGAGCAGGACGGCGCGCTGCGCGTGACGGGCCTCGCGCTCCCCCGGATCAGCGACCTCGCGCACGAGGCCGACGTACGGCTGTGGGAGCTGTCCCCGCACCAGGCGTCGCTGGAGGAGGCGTACATGCGGATGACGCAGGGCGCCGTCGACTACCGCTCGACCATCGACCAGCGGGCCGGGTTCCAGCAGCCGCTGCCGCCGGGCGCACAGCCGCCGCCGGTGCCCGGCCAGGGCCAGCCGGGCTGGTACGCGCCGCCGCCGCCGGCCAATCCGTACGCGCACCCCGTGCCCGTGCCCCAGGCGCCCCCGGGCCTGGCTCCGGGGCCGGGCGCCGTCCCTGCTCCCGCCACCGCCCCGACCAAGCCCGAGGACGCCCGATGAGCACGCCCCAGCCCCCGATGCCGCAGGCCGCCCCCGACCGGCGGGCGGCGCCCGGTCAGCCCGGTCAGCCGTACGGCGGCTACACCTCGCCGATCCCGGTGGTGCGCACGCATCTGCTGCACGCCGTCGCCTCGGAGTGGACGAAGATCCGGTCGGTGCGCTCGACGATGTGGACGCTCGGCGTCTTCGTCGTGCTGGTGATCGGCATCGGTCTGCTGACCGGAGCGGTGGTGTCGGGCTCCAGCGTGAGCGCCGAGGGCACCAACCCGCTGGAGCTGGGCTTCTTCGGGCTGCTGCTGGGCAGCATGTGCGTCATCACCCTGGGCGTGCTGACCACGGCCTCGGAGTACGGCACCGGCATGATCCGCACCACCATGACCGCCTGTCCCAGCCGCGGCCGGGTGCTGGCCGCCAAGGGCCTGGTCTTCTTCCTGCTCTCGTTCGTGGTGACGCTGGTCTGCGCGACGCTGGTCGCCGTGGTCCACGTGGCGCTCCTGGAGGGCAGCGGGGCGGTGCACCCCACCGGCCAGGACTGGTTCAAGGCGACCGTGGGCGTCTCGCTCTACGTCGCCCTGCTCGGCCTGCTGTCGCTGGCGGTCGGCTCGATCCTCCGGCACTCGGCGGGCGCCATCACGCTGATGATCGGGGCCGTGCTGGCGCCGCTGGTGATCGCGCTGTTCATGTTCTCGGAGTCGCTGCAGGACGTGCAGGAGGCCCTGTTCGAGTACTCCATCCCGAACCAGCTCAGCATCTTCTACGCCAACTCGCTGACCGAGTCCGGGCCGTCCGGCTGGGATCCGCTGTGGATCGTGGCCGGGGTGACGGCCGTGGTGTTCGGCGGTGCCTTCGCGCTGCTGGAGAAGCGGGACGTCTGAGCCGGCCTCAGAACCTGGGCGCGTTCCGGGACCGCTGCACCCGTGTGGTGCGGCGGTCCTTCGCGTTCCAGCACGCCTTGTGCCAGTGCCGGCGGTCGTCGACGCCGCCGTGGTCCGGCCAGGCCACGAGGTGCGGGACGCCGTCCGGGATCGGCTGGTCGCAGCCGGGGCAGCGGTAGGACTTGCCGTGCGCGCTCGCGCCCGCCACGTTCCGCACGCACCACTCCTCGCCCCGCCAGGTCTCCGTGGCCTGCCAGCCGCCGTAGCGTCCGGGGCGGTCGTCCTCGGCGCTCCGGCCGGAGGGACCGGCGCTACTGGCGCGGTTGCGACGCGGGGACACAGGACACCTCACGGAGCTGTACAGGAAATACGGACCGCGTCCAGCCTACGCGGGCCGGAGCGGGGGCAGGCGGAAGGCACCCGGCCGCGGTTCCCGTGCGCGGGCCGCCCCCGGCGGGTGCCCGGACCCGCCCCGACGGCCCATTACGCAGACAATCCGCAAATCTCCTCGCCCGGCCGTGTCCTCGGCACGTGTCAGCCGGTTATGCCCTGTGGGGGAGCTCCGGGTCGGAGCCAAGGAAGCGGGAAAAAGCGATGCGTGTGGGAAGTTTCGTGCTGGCGGCCCAGTTCCCGGGCCAGGGGCAGGGGGAGACGCTGCACCGCGCGGTGCGCTCGGCCGAGGTCGCCGAGGAGGCCGGACTGGACTCGGTCTGGCTGGCCGAGCACCACTTCGTGCCGTACGGCACCTGTCCGTCCGCCATCACCCTGGCCGCCCTGCTGCTCGGCCGCACCCGGCGGATCACCGTCGGCACCGCGGTCAGCGTACTGCCCAACGCGCACCCCGTGGCGCTCGGCGAGCAGGCCGCGCTGCTGCACGTGACGAGCGGCGGCCGGTTCGCGCTGGGCGTCGGCCGCGGCGGGCCCTGGGTCGACCTGGAGGTCTTCGGAGGCGGCCTGGAGGCGTACGAGAAGGGGTTCCCGGAATCACTCGATCTGCTGGTGCGCTGGCTGCGGGAACCGGCCGTCGCGGCGGCGGGCGACCGCTTCCGGTTCCGCGAGGTGCCCGTGGTGCCCCGGCCGTCCCAGTCGCTGACGGAGACCGCCGGACCGGAGGTCGTCGTCGCCTGCACCTCCCCGGCGAGCGTGCGCCTCGCCGCCGAGCGGAATCTGCCGATGCTGCTCGGGATGCACGTGGGCGACGAGGAGAAGGCCGACATGGTCGCCCTGTGGGGGCGGCACGCCCGCGCCGCCGGACGGGACCCGCGGGAGATCCGCGGCGCCGCCCACGTCTCGGCGGGCGTCTGCCAGATCGCCGACCGGCGCACCGACGCGGCGGAGACGCTGCAGAAGGCGATGCCGGGCTGGCTGCGGCAGGGGCTGGGCGCTCACCTCACGGTGGACGGCCGCGCCCGGCGGATGCGTGACCCCCTGGCCTACACCGAACTGCTCTGCGGGCTGCACCCGGTGGGCACTCCCCGGCTCTGCGCCGACCGGCTCGCGGCGACCGGCGAGCGGACCGGCATCTCCCGCTTCGCCCTGCTCGTCGAGGGCTCCGGCGACCTCGCGGCCACCGAGGAGAACGTACGACGGCTCGGGGCCGAGGTCCTCCCCCGGCTCCGCTGACCGGCGAGGCCGGCCGGGGGCACCGGCCGTGGACCGCGGCCCCCGCCCCGCCGGGCCTGCCGCTCCGGCACCCGTGCACCTGGCGCGTACGGAAGACGGCAGGCGGCGGTCGGGCCGCGTCAGCAGTCGCGCAGTTCGGGCGACTGGTTCAGCAACTGGTTGCGCGCCGAGGTGAAACGGGCCAGCGTCGCGTCGACCGAGGGGTCGGCCGGGAAGACCGCCACCCGGTGGCAGTTCTGGAAGGCCAGCCGCACCCCGAAGTGGCGTTGCAGCGTGCCTCGTATCGCGTCACTCGCGAGCGCGCGCAGCAGTTGACCGCGTGCCTGCTCGTCCGGCGGGGGCGTCTGGTTGTCGGCGAAGTCTCCGCCGTCGACCTTGAGCTGGGCCACCAGGGAACTGATCATCTCCCATGCGTAGGGCAGGGAGGTCCGGACGCAGTCGACGAAGTCCGCTTCGTCGACCTCGCCTCGCTCGGCCTGTTCGAGTAGGGCCGGTGAGACGTCGAGCGACATGAGTACTCCTCTCGCACCCCCGATCAGCGGGGGTTGCCGGACAACAGGGGAGCCCGCGATCACGAACACGCTCCGTGCGCACCTCGCGACCTCCCGTTGAACACCGTAGGCAACTCAACGTGACGGCACCAGGCGAATGGGCGGATGGGCATCCGGTGACCGGCACACAATCGGCCAGTGCGCAACACGGGGCTTATGGGAGAAGTGGGACGCGTCCGGGGTCTCGGGCCGGGCGCCGGCCGCGGATGCGAATCGCGTCGGGCCCGGGGCGTCGAGTAGCGTTGCCGACCATGCGTCTCGTCATTGCCCGCTGCTCCGTCGACTACGCCGGGCGGCTCACCGCCCATCTCCCCTCGGCGCCCCGCCTGATCCTGGTCAAGGCGGACGGCAGCGTCTCGATCCACGCCGACGACCGGGCCTACAAGCCCCTGAACTGGATGTCGCCCCCGTGCGCGCTGAAGGAGGGCACGGGCGAGGACGAGGGGGTGTGGACGGTCGTCAACAAGGCGGGTGAGAAGCTCATCATCACGATGGAGGAGATCCTCCAAGACTCCTCGCACGAACTGGGCGTCGACCCGGGCCTGATCAAGGACGGCGTGGAAGCGCACCTCCAGGAGCTGCTCGCCGACCGCATCGAGACCCTCGGCGAGGGCTACACGCTGATCCGCCGCGAGTACCCGACGGCCATCGGGCCGGTCGACATCCTGTGCCGGGACGCCGAGGGCCGGACGGTCGCGGTGGAGATCAAGCGGCGCGGTGAGATCGACGGCGTGGAGCAACTGACGCGCTATCTGGAGCTGTTGAACCGCGACCCGCATCTCGCCCCGGTGCGCGGGCTGTTCGCCGCCCAGGAGATCAAGCCGCAGGCCCGCGTCCTCGCCACCGACCGCGGCATCGGCTGCCAGGTACTGGACTACAACGGGCTGCGCGGTATCGAGGACGACAAGCTGCGGCTGTTCTGAGCGGTTCCGTATCGGCGTGCCGACGCCATGGCCGAGGGGGCCGGTTCCCGGACGGGAACCGGCCCCCTCGGCGTCGTGCCCGGCCGGGCCTCAGATGATCCGGGTCGAGTCCGGTCCGGAGCCCGGGCCCTGGTCCGAGCCGCCGGGCGGGAACGCGACGGCGCTGCTCGTGCCGGCCTCCGGCGTGTTCGCGCTGGTGGAGGAGGTGGGGCCGCTCGCCGTGTCCGAGGTCGTCGGGGAGGTCGGCGGATTCTCGGGCTCCGTCGGCGGCTCCTCCGGCTCGGTCGGCGGCTCCTCGGTGTCGGTGGGCACGGGCGTGGTCGGCCTGGTCGGCGGCTTCCCGGTGTCGGTGGGCCGCGGCGTGGCCGGCCCGGTCGGCGGCCGGCTGGTCGGGGGCTTCGCCGACGCCGACGGGTCGCCCGTACCGCTGGGGTCGCGGGTGCCGCTCGGGTCGTCCGACGGGGTGGCCGAGCCGGTGGGCGTGGGGTCGTCGGAGGTGCCGGGGGTGCCGTCCGCGCCGACGCCGGTGGGACCCGCGCCGGCCGCGCCGGACCCGCCGGAGCCGTCGTCGGCACCGTCGGCCGGGTCGGCACCGAGGCTGCTGTCGTCGGCGCCCTGGCTGGCGGACGGGTTGACGCCGACGTTGTCCGAGGGGTTGCCCGCCTCGCCCTCGGAGGTGGCGCCGAGGGTGACCACCGTGCCGAGCACGGCGACCAGCAGGGCGCCCGCGCCGGCCGCGACCAGGTTGCGCCGGGCGAAGCTCTTGATGCCACCCTGGGGCCCCCGGGAGGGGCCGGTGGCCGCGCCGCGGTGCGCGACCACGGTCGGGGACTGCGGGGTCGGCTGGAGCGGCGGGAAGGGCGTGGGGGCGACGGGGGCGGCCGGCGTCGCGGCCCCCTCGGGCCGGGCCCCGGTCACCTCCTCGGCCGCGGCCGGCCCGAGGGCACCCGCAGTCGCCCCGAAGGCGGCCCCGGCCGCCGCGGCGGGCAGGCCGAGGGCGCCGAGGCCGGGGGTGTCGCCCAGGCGGTCGGCGACCAGGGCGAGGGCACGGCGGCCGGCGACGGTGCCGCGCCGGTCGGCGGCGGCGCCGCGCAGCCCGATGGACGCCTCCAGTTCGGCGCGGGCCCGGTCGAGCTGGTCCTCGCACAGGGCGAGGACGCCGAGTTCGTGGAGGAAGTACGCCTGTGCGGCGACGTCCCCGGCCAGCCGGGCGGCCTCGCTGCCGGCGCGCAGCGCCCGCTCCCAGGCGCTCCAGTGCAGCCCGGCGGCGAACGCGGGCGCCGCCGTGCGGGCCAGCTCCACCGCCGCGCTCTCCTCGCCGTCCTCGGCGGGCGGCGCGGCGGCCGGCGCGAGGACGGCGAGGGCGGCCAGGACCGCGTCGGCCTCGGCGCAGACCCGTTCCGGGGTGACCGAGGGGTGCCCGGCCCACCAGGTGTAGTGCTGGGCGGCGGCGAGCACGCGGTCGGTGGCGGCGTCGGCGTATCCGGCGCTCTCCAGTTGGCCCGGCACGCCGGCGCCGAGCCGGTAGCGGGCGCCGACCGGGGTGACCAGGCCGGCGGCGACCAGTTCGCCGAGGGCGGCGTCCGCGTGGGTGTCGCCGGCCAGTGCGGGCAGGTGCGCCTGGTGGGGCACCTCGCCGCCGAGGGCGACGGCGAACTCCAGAGCGGCGCGGGCCGAGGCGCTGAGCCGGGAGGCGAGCAGCGGCGCGGGCGCGGCGGCCTCGCCGAGCGAGGGCAGCGGTACTTCGTCGGTGGTGGCTCCGTCGTAGGGCGCGGCGTCCTCGGGGGCGGCGTCGGCGAAGACGCCGAACTCGTCGACCGCCTCGGCGCCGGCCCGGAGCTTGTCGCGCCGCCGCAGCAGGGCGCCGGCCTGCACGAAGCGCAGCGGCAGGCCCTCGGACTCGAACCAGAGGTCACCGGCCCAGTTGGCCTCCTCCTCGGTCAGAGTCCGGCCGGCCGCGCGCTCCAGCAGTGCCACGGCGTCGGAGCGGTCCAGCCCGGTGAGGACGACCTCCTCGACGGCGGCGTCGGCGGTGGGCGCCGGGACGTCCGGGGTGGCACCGATCAGGAAGGCGCACTCCGGGGTGGCCTCCAGTAGCTCGTCGAGCGCGGCGCCGCCGAACTCGATGTCGTCCAGGACGACGACGGCGCCGATCTCCCGGGCGTGGTCGAGCAGTTCCTCGCGCGCGGGCCGGTGCCGGGGCGAGCGGTGGACGGCGTGGAAGAGGTCGTACAGCAGGTCGTCGGCGGTGCGGTGGAAGCCGCTCAGGCGGACGACGCCGTCGGGCGCGAGGCCCGCGCAGTCCTCGGCGACGACGTCGAGGAGGCTGGTGCGGCCGGAGCCGCCGGGGCCGGTGAGGCGCACGGAACGGCCGCGGGCGAGCAGCCGCACGAGGCGTTCGCGTTCGTCCTCGCGGGCCAGCAGCCCCAGTACGGTCGGGGTCGGCCCCGGCGGGACCGGCGGCCGGGCGGCGCGCTGCACCTCGGCGCGTTCGGCCGCGGTGAGCTTGCGCGGCGCCTCGGGCCGCTCCCCCGGCGGGCAGACCTCGATCTCGCTGCCGTCGACGGGGTTGACGGTGAGCAGGTACTCGCCGGCCACGAGCCGCACCGTGCGGGCCGGTGCGGGCACGGACTGGCCGAAGTCGGAGGTGAGGGGGTCCCTGGGCGAGCGCGGGCGCGGCGGCGGTGCGTCGCCGTCATGGCCGTACGCCTCGGGTCCCCGGTCGTTCGGGTCCATAGGTCTCAAGCCCCCCAAAAGCGTCGTGTGCCTCGGTCACCGGGTCGGGACCACCCTTTCCGGCCTTGCCGCACACCGCGCTGTCGCTTCTGGTCCGGGCCCGCCGGTGGGTCGTGGGACAGCGGGCAGCCAGACCCTAGACCTTCGCCCAGTATCTCCGACAGTCCGGGGTACCGGGCCGTCCGAGACGTCACAGTCTCGTGAGGATTGCGTGTGTCGTGCCGTTCGCCGGCCGGCCTCCGGGTCTTCCCGCCCGTCCGGGCGAGGGGTCCCGCGGGTCACACCCGGGGCAGTGTCTCGACCCCGATGCCGCCCTCGATGGCCAGGATGCGGTGCAGCCGGGTGGCCACCAGCAGGCGCTGCATCTGCGGCGGTACGTCGCGCAGCACCAGGCGCCGGCCACAGCGGCCGGCCCGCCGGTGGGCTCCCATGATCACGCCGAGTCCGGTGGCGTCCCAGGAGTCCAGTTCTGACAGGTCGAGCACGAGGTCGCCGGCTCCGTCGTCGACGGCCGAGTGCAGGACCGTACGGGCGTCCGCCGCGCTGCGGACGTCGAGGCGGCCCCCGACGACCAGCTCGGCGTGGTCGCCCCTGATATGCATATGCGCTCCCCGTGCGTCTCTCGGCTCCGCGAAGTGGTGTCCTACCGGTGTCCGGTGTGCCGTGACAGGTGATGCAAGCTCTGACCGTGTGCAACGGATCGAGGTTGCCACCCGTAAGCGAACCGATACCGAATTCACCCACGCGTGTGATGTTCTGCGGGACGGGCCCGGCTTCAGTGCGTGTAGAAGCCCTGCCCGCTCTTGCGTCCGATGTCACCGGCGTCCACCATCCGGCGCATCAGCTCCGGCGGGGCGAACTTCTCGTCCTGCGACTCGGTGTAGATGTTGCCGGTGGCGTGCAGCAGGATGTCCACGCCGGTCAGGTCGGCGGTGGCCAGCGGCCCCATGGCGTGGCCGAAGCCCAGCTTGCAGGCGAGGTCGATGTCCTCGGCGGTGGCGACGCCCGACTCGTACAGCTTCGCGGCCTCGACGACGAGGGCGGAGATGAGGCGGGTGGTCACGAAGCCGGCCACGTCGCGGTTGACGACGATGCAGGTCTTGCCGGTGGACTCGGCGAACTCGCGTGCGGTGGCGAGGGTTTCGTCGCTGGTCTTGTAGCCGCGTACCAGTTCGCACAACCGCATCATCGGGACCGGTGAGAAGAAGTGGGTGCCGACGACGCGCTCGGGGCGCCCGGTCACGGCCGCGATCTTGGTGATCGGGATGGCGGAGGTGTTGGAGGCGAGGATCGCCTCGTCCTTCACCAGTCCGTCGAGGGCCCGGAAGATCTCGTGCTTGACTTCCAGCTTCTCGAAGACGGCCTCGACGACGACGTCCGCGTCGGCGACGGCGTCCAGATCGGTGGTCGTGGTGATCCGGGCGAGGGCCGCGTCGGCGTCGTGCGCCTCCAGCTTCCCCTTGGCGACGAACTTCTGGTACGACGCCTCGATCCCGTCGGTGCCGCGGCGCAGGGCCTCGTCGGTGACGTCGCGCAGGACGACGTCCCAGCCCGCCTGGGCGGAGACCTGGGCGATGCCGGAACCCATCAGACCGGCTCCGATGACGGCGAGCTTCCGTGCCACTGTACGACTCCCTGATCCGCTGATCCGCTGTGATCCGCGCGGTACCTTCCGCTTCTCTCTCCGGCGGACCCTAGCGCCCGTGAGGGGGCGCTGTGACCGGTAAGTAATGCGCGTCACGTCTCACATGACGGACATCACACCGCGGCGGGTCAGGCGGCGCCCCGTACGGCGTAGTTGAGGACCTTCTCGCTCAACAGCTCCGCCATGTCGTCCAGGAGCAGGAGCATCTCGCGGGAGACCCCGGCCGGGGTGCCGCCCGCGAGCATGCGCCGGCCGATACCGGACATCACGGTCGCGTGCAGCCAACCGATCTGACCGGCGATCAGGTCGGGCAGCGGGTCGCCGGCGGGGGCGCCGGTCTCCTCGCGTTCGGGACGGCCGGGGCGTCACGCCCTAGGCTTGCGCCCATGGTCAATCTGACGCGCATCTACACGAGGACCGGCGACCGGGGCAGCACGGCCCTCGGTGACATGAGCCGGGTGGCCAAGACCGACCTGCGGATCGCCGCCTACGCCGACGCCAACGAGGCGAACGCGGTGATCGGTACCGCGATCGCGCTGGGCGGCCTGGCCGAGGAGGTGGTCAAGGTCCTGGTCCGGGTGCAGAACGACCTGTTCGACGTGGGCGCGGACCTGTCGACGCCGGTGGTGGCGGACCCGGAGTACCCGCCGCTGCGGGTCGAGCAGGGTTACGTCGACAAGCTGGAGGCGGACTGCGACCGCTTCCTCGCCGACCTGGAGAAGCTGCGCTCCTTCATCCTGCCCGGCGGCACCCCCGGCGCGGCCCTGCTGCACCAGGCGTGCACGGTGGTCCGCCGCGCCGAACGCTCGACCTGGGCCGCGCTTGAGGTGCACGGCGAGGTGATGAACGCCCTCACCGCGACCTACCTCAACCGCCTCTCCGACCTGCTGTTCATCCTGGCCCGCAGCGCCAACAGGGAGCTGGGCGACGTGCTGTGGGTGCCGGGCGGGGAGCGGTAGCCGCCCCGGCTCAGTGCCGGGCGCGGTCCTGCTCGCGCTCACGTTCAGGGGTCACGGCCGCGCGGCCGACCGGGGCCTTCTTCGGCCAGATCGCGTACGACAGCGCGATCAGCCCGTGCAGGCCGGCCGCCCGCCAGGCCACGTACTGCCAGCTCTCCAGCGGGCCGGTGCGGCCGGGGTCGTCGACGTACCACATGGCGAGCCGGAGGAGCCCGGTCGCGACGGCGGCGGCCAGCAGCGAGCCGAGCCAGACCGTGCCCTCGTGCCGGGCGCGGGCCATGCCGTGGCGGGGCGGTCCGGCGGGTTTCGGCGCTCCCGCCAGCCGGTGCGCGGCGTGGCCGTCGAGCCACTTCACCGTGCGGTGCCCGTGGCCGACGGTGTAGCCGAGGTAGAGCGCGGCCAGGCCGTGCCTGCCGCTCGGGTCGGCGCCGTTCTTCAGGTCCAGCGCGGTGACGACGAGCAGGACGACCTCCAGCAGCGGCTCGCACAGCAGCAGAGCCGCCCCGGTGCGCGGCATCCGCAGCGGATACCGGAAGACGAGGCCGGCGGCCAGCAGCACCCAGAAACCGATCTCGCAGACGACGATCAGGGCGACGATCACGGCGGACTCCTCTCGGTCGCCCTTCCAGGCTCGCGCGGACGGCGGCCCCGGTCGTCGTCACCGGTGACGAACCTCGCGTACATCGAAAGATGCAGGCGGCGCCCCTCCCCGAGGGGCAGGCGGGTGCCGCCGGTGGCGTGTTGGATGGGACCATGGCCGCCGCCCTCCCCCGCCCGCACCGCTTCGACGTGTCCGTCGCGGCCGGCGGCCTGCTGGGCGGGCTGCTGCTGTGGGGCATCGGGCTCGGCGTCCGGCCGGCCGGCGATCCGATCGTGCTGCTCGACGGCGGCTGGGCGCCGCTGGTCCCGCTCGCCGTGGTGTCCGGCTGCGCACTGCTGCGCCGGACCGCGCCGCGCGCCGCCCTGCTGACCGGCACGGCGGCGGTGGTCCTGGACGTGCTGACCCGGGGCAGCCTGGTCACGGTCGTGATGTACACCGACCTGATGTACGCCGCCGTGCTCTACGGCCCGCCCGCCGCCGCCCGCCGCATCCCCTGGATCACGGGGCTGCTCACCGTGGCCGCGACGGTGGTGCCGCTCGCGGTGTGGCGGGTCCCCGAGGCGCTGCTCGTCGGGGTGGCGGTCGGCATCGTCTCCTTCGGTCCTGCCTCCACCGGGCTGATCGTCCGCAACCACCGCGTGGCCGCCGACGCGGCCCGGCTGCGCGCCGGGCAGACCGCGCTCCTCGCCGAGCAGGACCGCGTCCAGGCGGTCACCGCCGAACGCTCCCGGATGGCCCGCGAACTGCACGACCTGGTCGCGGGCCACCTCTCCGCGATCGCCGTCCACTCCACCGCCGCGCTCTCCCTGGACGACCCGGACACCTCCCGCGAGGCGCTGACCGTCATCCGGGAGAACAGCGTCGAGGGGCTGGCCGAGATGCGGCGGCTGATCGGCATCCTGCGGGACGCCGGCGCGGACCCCGGACCGGCCACCGCCCCCACCCTCGACGGCCTCGCCGACCTCGTCGCGGGGGCCCGCGCCAACGGACTCGACGTGACCCTGCGGGCCGCGCACCTCGACGCACTGCCCACGCCGGTGGAGCTGGCCGCGTACCGGATCGTGCAGGAGTCGCTGACCAACGCGCTGAAACACGCCGCGAAGGGCCCGGTCCGGGTGGCACTGACCAGGGAGGAACGGCTGCTGCGGGTGGCCGTGACCAGCCCGTACGGCGACCGGGCGGCCCCCCGCGCGCCCGGCTCCGGCGCCGGTCTCGTCGGCATGCGGGAGCGGGCCGCGCTGCTGCACGGCACCTTCGAGGCCGGACCGGCCGCCGCCCCCGACGCGGCCGGCGGCGAGGTCTGGGCCGTACGCGCCACCCTGCCCCTCACCGAAGGAGACCCCGCATGATCCGCGTCCTGGTCGCCGAGGACCAGTCCGCCGTCCGCGCCGGACTGGTCCTCATCCTGAACAGCGCCCCCGGCATCGAGGTGGCCGGGGAGGCGGCGGACGGCGAGCGGGCGGTGGCGCTCGCCCGCGAACTCCGGCCGGACCTGGTGCTGATGGACGTGCAGATGCCGCGCCTGGACGGCGTCTCGGCGACCCGGCGGGTGGTCGAGGAGCAGTTGGCCGACGTCCTCGTGCTGACCACCTTCGACCTGGACGAGTACGTCTTCGGGGCGCTGCGGGCCGGAGCCGCCGGGTTCCTGCTGAAGAACACCGAGGCGAAGGACCTCATCGAGGCGGTCCGGACGGTGGCGCGCGGCGAGGGCATCGTGGCCCCGGCCGTCACCCGGCGGCTGATCACCGAGTTCGCCGCGAAACCGGCCCGGCGCGGCGCGGCCGACCCGGCGGTCCTGGAGGGACTGACCCGGCGCGAGCGCGAGGTGCTCCGCTGCCTCGGCGAGGGGCTCTCCAACGCGGCGCTCGCGGCCCGGCTGGAGATGGCCGAGGCGACCGCGAAGACGCACGTCAGCCGACTGCTGGCCAAGCTGGGACTGCGCAGCCGGGTGCAAGCGGCGATGCTGGCGCAGGAGTTGGGGATCTAGCAGGCTTTTCGGTCACTGGTCCAGACCTATTGACCTAAGGTCCAGACCTTTCTATTCTCGCCGCACCGTGGACACGAAGGCTCAGTCGTGTCCGCACCCCATCCCCCTTGCGCCCCTGCGGCGCGATCACCAGAGGGAGGCGCATCGTGCGCTTCAGACACAGAGCCGCGGCCTTGGTCGCGACCCTCGCACTCCCCTTCACCGGCCTCGTCGCCCTCGCCGCCCCCGCCCAGGCGGCCGCCGGTGCCACGGCCAGCTACACCAAGACCCAGGACTGGGGCTCCGGCTTCGAGGGGAAGTGGACGGTGAAGAACACCGGCACCACCACCCTCAGCTCCTGGACCGTCGAGTGGGACTTCCCCGCCGGCACCAAGGTCACCTCCGCCTGGGACGCCACCGTCACCAACTCCGCCGACCACTGGAGCGCCAAGAACCTCGGCTGGAACGGCACCCTCGCCCCCGGCGCCTCCGTCTCCTTCGGCTTCAACGGCTCGGGCTCCGGCGCACCCTCCGGCTGTAAGCTCAACGGCGGCTCCTGCGACGGCACCTCCGTCCCCGGCGACACGGCCCCCTCGGCGCCGGGCACCCCCGCCGCCTCGGACATCACCGACACCTCGGTGAAGCTCTCCTGGTCCGCCGCGACCGACGACAAGGGCGTCAAGAACTACGACGTCCTGCGCGACGGCGCCAAGGTCGCCACCGTCACCGGCACGACGTACACGGACACCGGGCTCACCAAGGGCACCGACTACTCGTACACCGTCCAGGCCCGCGACACCGGCGACCAGACCGGCCCGGCCAGCGGTGCCCGCGCGGTGCGCACCACCGGCGGCGGTGGCACCGACCCCGGCCAGCCCGGCTCCAAGGTCAACCTCGGGTACTTCACCGAGTGGGGCATCTACGGCCGCAACTACCACGTCAAGAACCTGGTGACCTCCGGCTCGGCGGAGAAGATCACCCACATCAACTACTCGTTCGGCAACGTCAAGAACGGCCAGTGCGTCCTCGACGACTCCTTCGCCGCCACCGACAAGGCGTACACCGCGGACCAGTCCGTGGACGGCGTCGCCGACACCTGGGACCAGCCGCTGCGCGGCAACTTCAACCAGCTCCGCAAGCTGAAGGCGAAGTACCCGCACATCAAGGTCCTGTACTCCTTCGGCGGCTGGACCTACTCCGGCGGCTTCGGCCAGGCCGCGCAGAACCCGGCGGCGTTCGCCAAGTCCTGCAAGGCGGTCGTGGAGGACCCGCGCTGGGCCGATGTCTTCGACGGCATCGACATCGACTGGGAGTACCCGAACGCCTGCGGCCTGACCTGTGACACCTCCGGCCCGGCCGCCTTCAAGAACCTGACCTCCGCGCTGCGCACCGAGTTCGGCTCCGACTACCTGGTCACCGCCGCCATCACCGGCGACGGCTCCTCCGGCGGCAAGATCGACGCGGCCGACTACGGCGGCGCCGCGCAGTACCTCGACTGGTACAACGTGATGACGTACGACTACTTCGGCGCCTGGGCGAACACCGGCCCGACCGCCCCGCACTCCCCGCTCACCTCGTACTCCGGCATCCCGACCGCGGGCTTCAACTCGGCGGACGCGATCGCCAAGCTCAAGGCGAAGGGCGTGCCGGCCGCCAAGCTGCTGCTCGGCATCGGCTTCTACGGCCGCGGCTGGACCGGCGTCACCCAGTCCGCGCCCGGCGGCACGGCCACCGGAGCGGCGCCCGGCACCTACGAGGCGGGCATCGAGGACTACAAGGTGCTCAAGAACTCCTGCCCGGTCACCGGCACCGTCGCCGGCACGGCCTACGCGCACTGCGGCACCCAGTGGTGGTCCTACGACACCCCGTCGACCATCGCCGGGAAGATGGCCTGGGCCAAGAGCCAGGGCCTGGGCGGCGCCTTCTTCTGGGAGTTCAGCGGTGACACCGCCAACGGCGAGCTGGTCTCCGCGATCAGCAACGGCCTGAAGTAACCCGAGAAGTACCTGGGCGAGTGAATGTGGCTACGCCACATTCACTCGCTGTCCGGGTGGGGCTGCCTCCAGCCAGGCGAGGAAGCCGGTCAGCGCGTCATCGCTCATCGCCAGTTCGAGCCGGGTCCCGCGGTGCTGACACGCGAGGACCACGGCGTCCGAGAGCAGCGCCAGCTCCTCCTCGCCGTCGGGGACCCGGCGGCCGGCCACCTCGATCGCCGAGCGCTCCAGGACCCGGCGCGGGCGCGGCGAGTACGAGAAGACGCGGTACCACTCGACGCGGTCACCGTTGTAGCGGGCCACCCCGTAGGCCCAGCCCTTGCCGTCGCCGTCGCCCTCTTTGGGGGCGTCCCAGCGCACGGAACAGTCGAAGGTGCCGCCGGACCGCTGGATCAGCCGGCGCCGCAGACCGAAGACGAAGAGTCCCATCACCACGAGAGCGACGACAATTCCGCACACGGTCAGAGCGAGGACCATCGACACCGACCTCCTCGTCTCCTAGGTAACGGAACGTAAAAAACATCCACATCTGCCTCAGCCGCGGCCGGGTCCGGATCACTCCGGTCCCAGCCGCGGCTGAGTCACGTCATAGCACAGCCGGTCGGCTCAGTGCGCCGCCGCCGCCCGCAGCCGGACGTCCGCGCGGCGCTCGGCGGAGGCGTCGCCGTCCGCCTTCGCCCGCTCCAGCTCGCGCTCGACGCGCTGGACGTCGATCTCGTCCGACAGCTCGGCGATCTCGGCCAGCAGCGACAGCTTGTCGTCCGCGAACGAGATGAAACCGCCGTGCACCGCGGCGACGACCGTCCCACCGTCACTCGTACGGATGGTCACCGGGCCCGACTCCAGCACACCGAGCAGCGGCTGGTGACCGGGCATGACGCCGATGTCGCCGGACGTGGTGCGCGCGACGACCAGGGTGGCCTGGCCGGACCAGACCTCTCGGTCGGCCGCGACCAGCGCGACGTGCAGCTCAGCAGCCAAGGTGGCTCCTCGGGTCACCACCCGGCGGGTCCGCCGGGTGTGGGTTACAAGTCTAAGGGGCGTGACGAAGGGGGCGGGACGTGCCCGCCCCCTCGTCGTTCGGCAGCCGGGGTCAGGAGACGCCCAGCTCCTTCGCGTTCTTCTTCAGGTCCTCGATACCACCGCACAGGAAGAACGCCTGCTCCGGGAAGTGGTCGTACTCGCCGTCGCAGATCGCGTTGAACGCGGCGATCGACTCGTCCAGCGACACGTCGGAGCCGTCCACACCGGTGAACTGCTTGGCGACGTGCGTGTTCTGGGACAGGAAGCGCTCCACGCGGCGGGCCCGCTGGACGACCAGCTTGTCCTCCTCGCCGAGCTCGTCGATGCCGAGGATCGCGATGATGTCCTGCAGGTCCTTGTACTTCTGCAGGATGTTCTTCACGCGCATGGCCGTGTTGTAGTGGTCCGCGGCGATGTACCGCGGGTCCAGGATCCGGGACGTCGAGTCCAGCGGGTCCACGGCCGGGTAGATGCCCTTCTCCGAGATCGGACGGGAGAGCACCGTCGTCGCGTCGAGGTGGGCGAAGGTGGTGGCCGGGGCCGGGTCGGTCAGGTCGTCCGCGGGGACGTAGATCGCCTGCATCGAGGTGATCGAGTGACCGCGGGTCGAGGTGATGCGCTCCTGGAGGAGACCCATCTCGTCGGCCAGATTCGGCTGGTAGCCCACCGCGGAGGGCATCCGGCCGAGCAGGGTCGAGACCTCGGAACCGGCCTGCGTGAAGCGGAAGATGTTGTCGATGAAGAACAGCACGTCCTGCTTCTGGACGTCACGGAAGTACTCGGCCATGGTGAGGCCGGCCAGCGCGACGCGCAGACGGGTGCCCGGGGGCTCGTCCATCTGACCGAAGACCAGGGCGGTCTTGTCGATGACGCCCGACTCGCTCATCTCGTCGATGAGGTCGTTGCCCTCACGGGTGCGCTCACCGACACCGGCGAACACCGAGACACCGTCGTGGTTGTTGGCGACGCGGTAGATCATCTCCTGGATGAGCACCGTCTTGCCGACGCCGGCGCCGCCGAACAGACCGATCTTGCCGCCCTTGACGTACGGGGTCAGCAGGTCGATGACCTTGACGCCGGTCTCGAACATCTCGGTCTTCGACTCGAGCTCGTCGAAGCGCGGGGCCTTGCGGTGGATGGACCAGCGCTCGCCCGTGTACTTCTCGTCGGTGTTCAGCACCTCACCGAGGGTGTTGAACACCTTGCCCTTGGTGAAGTCGCCGACCGGAACGGTGATGCCGTTGCCGGTGTCGGTGACCGCGGCCTGGCGGACCAGACCGTCGGTGGGCTGCATGGAGATGGTGCGGACCAGGCCGTCACCCAGGTGCTGGGCGACCTCCAGGGTCAGCAGCTTCCGCTCGCCGGCGTTGGCCGGGTCGGCCACCTCGACGTGCAGGGCGTTGTAGATCTCCGGCATCGCGTCGACGGGGAACTCCACGTCGACGACCGGGCCGATGACCCGCGCGACGCGGCCCGTGGCCACGCCCGCCGCGGCGGTCGGCTCAACAGTGGTGGTCATTACTTGTCACTCCCCGCGGTCGCGTCGGCCAGGGCGCTGGCGCCACCGACGATCTCGCTGATTTCCTGGGTGATTTCGGCCTGGCGGGCCGCGTTGGCAAGACGGGAGAGCGTGTTGATCAGCTCGCCCGCGTTGTCGGTGGCCGACTTCATCGCGCGCCGCGTGGCGGCGTGCTTGGAGGCGGCCGACTGAAGCATCGCGTTGTAGATCCGGCTCTCGACGTACCGGGGCAGCAGGGCGTCGAGGACGTCCTCCGCCGACGGCTCGAAGTCGAACAGCGGAAGGATCTCGCCCTTGGCGGACGACTCCTTCGCCACCTCGTCGAGGCGCAGCGGCAGAAGCTGGTCGCCGATCGCCGTCTGCGTCATCATCGAGACGAACTCCGTGTAGACGATGTGGAGTTCGTCCACGCCGCCGTCCGCGGTGTCCTTCTCGATCGCCTCGATCAGCGGGGCCGCGACCTTCTTGGCGTCCGCGTAGGTGGGCTCGTCGGTGAAGCCGCTCCACGACTCCGTGATCTTGCGCTCACGGAAGTTGTAGTGGGCGACCCCCCGGCGGCCGACGATGTAGACGACGACCTCCTTGCCTTCGCGCTCCAGCCGCTCACCGAGCCGCTCCGCCTGCTTGATGGCGTTGGAGTTGAAGGCACCGGCCAGCCCGCGGTCGCTCGTCAGCAGCAGCACCGCGGAACGGGTGACCGTCTCGGCCTGGGTGGTCAGCGGGTGCCTGGTGTGAGAACCCGTGCCGACCGCCGTGACCGCGCGGGTCAGTTCGTTCGCGTACGGCGTGGAGGCCGCCACCTTGCGCTGCGCCTTGACGACACGCGAGGCGGCGATCATCTCCATCGCCTTGGTGATCTTCTTGGTCGCGGTGACGGATCGGATGCGACGCTTGTAGACCCGGAGCTGGGCTCCCATGAGTCAGGTCCCTTCCTTACGTCACTTGGCGGAAGCGGCAGGAGCGTCCTCGCCGAGCAGCTTGCCGTCGGCGGTCTCGAACTGCTTCTTGAACTCCACGATGGCGTCGCCGACGGCCTGCAGGGTGTCGTCGGACATCTTGCCGCCCTCCTTGATGGAGGTCATCAGGCCCTGCTCCTTGCGGTGCAGGTACTCGAGCAGCTCCTTCTCGAAGCGGCTGATGTCGGCGACCGGCACGTCGTCCATGCGGCCGGTGGTGCCGGCCCAGACGGAGACGACCTGGTCCTCGGTGGCCATCGGCTGGTACTGGGGCTGCTTCAGCAGCTCCACCAGTCGCTGACCGCGCTCGAGCTGCGACTTCGACGCGGCGTCCAGGTCGGAACCGAAGGCGGCGAACGCCTCCAGCTCACGGTACTGGGCGAGGTCGAGGCGGAGCCGGCCGGAGACCTGCTTCATCGCCTTGTGCTGCGCGGAACCACCGACTCGGGAGACGGAGATACCGACGTTCAGCGCGGGGCGCTGACCGGCGTTGAAGAGGTCCGACTCCAGGAAGCACTGGCCGTCGGTGATGGAGATGACGTTGGTCGGGATGAACGCCGAGACGTCGTTGGCCTTGGTCTCGACGATCGGCAGACCGGTCATCGAGCCGGCGCCCATCGCGTCGGAGAGCTTGGCGCAGCGCTCCAGCAGACGGGAGTGCAGGTAGAAGACGTCGCCCGGGTAGGCCTCGCGCCCCGGCGGGCGGCGCAGCAGCAGCGACACGGCGCGGTAGGCGTCGGCCTGCTTCGACAGGTCGTCGAAGATGATCAGGACGTGCTTGCCCTCGTACATCCACTGCTGGCCGATGGCCGAGCCGGTGTACGGCGCCAGGTACTTGAAGCCGGCCGGGTCGGAGGCCGGGGCGGCGACGATGGTGGTGTACTCCAGCGCGCCGGCGTCCTCCAGGGCGCCCCGCACGGAGGCGATGGTCGAGCCCTTCTGGCCGATGGCGACGTAGACGCAGCGGACCTGCTTCTTCGGGTCGCCCGAGCGCCAGTTGTCGCGCTGGTTGATGATCGTGTCGACGGCCAGGGCGGTCTTGCCGGTCTGGCGGTCGCCGATGATGAGCTGACGCTGGCCGCGGCCGACCGGGGTCATCGCGTCGACGGCCTTGTAGCCGGTCTCCATCGGCTCGTGCACCGACTTGCGGTCCATGACCGTGGGGGCCTGCAGTTCGAGGGCGCGACGCGCGCTGGTCTCGATCTCGCCGAGGCCGTCGATCGGGTTGCCGAGCGGGTCGACGACGCGGCCGAGGTAGCCCTCGCCCACCGCGACGGAGAGGACCTCGCCGGTACGGGTGACCGGCTGCCCCTCCTCGATGCCGCTGAACTCACCGAGGACGACGCAGCCGATCTCGCGCTCCTCGAGGTTGAGGGCGAGACCGAGGGTGCCGTCCTCGAACTTCAGCAGTTCGTTGGCCATGGCCGAGGGGAGACCCTCGACCTTCGCGATGCCGTCGCCGGCAAGGGTGACCGTACCGACCTCCTCGCGCGAGGCCGCGTCCGGCTTGTACGACTGGACGAAGGTCTCCAGTGCGTCCCGGATCTCCTCCGGCCGGATCGTGAGCTCCGCCATCTGGGTTCCCTGCTCTCCTTGTTGGGCCCGAAGTTTCACTGCGGGGGGTGGGGACTCCCCCCTGAACGAGGTGAATCCTCTGCACGGCCCAACCGGGCCGTAGGTACACGTACGTACTGCTATGAAGTTGCTGCTAGCCCGCCAGGCGGCGGCCGGCGTCCTCGAGGCGGTCCGCGATGGAGCCGTTGATGACCTCGTCACCGACCTGCACCTGGATCCCGCCGAGGACCGCGGGGTCCACGTCGAGGTTGAGGTGCATGGGACGGCCGTAGAGCTTCGCGAGGGCGGCGCCCAGGCGCTGCTTCTGCGGGTCGCTCAGCGGTACCGCCGAGGTGACGACGGCGACCATGCGGTTGCGGCGCTCCGCGGCGAGCTTGGACAGGGACTCGAGTCCCGACTCCAGGCTACGTCCCCGCGGCGCGGTCACCAGGCGGGTCACCAGACGCTCGGTGGTGGGCCTGGCCCGGCCGCCGAGGAGGCTGCGCAGCAGCTCGCCCTTGGCCGGGACGGTGGCCTTGCGGTCGGTCAGCGCGGCCCGCAGCTCCGTGTTGGAGGAGACGATCCGGCCGAACCGGAACAGCTCGTCCTCGACGTCGTCCAGGGAGCCGTCGCGCTGTGCGGCGGTGAGGTCGGCGGTGTCCGCCAGCTCCTCCAGCGCGTCCACGAGGTCGCGGGAGCGCGACCAGCGCGAGCGCACCAGGCCGGCCACCAGGTCGGCGGCGGAACCGCTGACCTGGGTGCCGAGCAGGCGCTGGACCAGGACGGCCTTGCCCTCGCCGGTCTGCGCCGGGTCGGTGAGGACCCGACGCAGGCTGACCTCACGGTCGAGCAGTGCGGTGACGGAGGCCAGCTCACCGGCGAGCGTTCCGGCGTCGACGGACGTGGAGTCCGTCAGCGCGTCGAGACGCTCGCGTGCGGCGACCAGGGCCCCGCGGCTCGCTCCGTGCACGGTCATCGGGTCGCCTCTGCCGTCGTCGCCTTGTCGTCGAGCTCGTCCAGGAAGCGGTCGATGACACGGCTCTGCCGGGCGTGGTCCTCCAGGGACTCGCCGACCAGCTTGCCGGCCAGCTCGGTGGCGAGCTTGCCGACGTCCTGGCGCAGCGACGACGCGGCGGCCTTGCGGTCGGCGTCGAGCTGGGCGTGACCGGCGGCGACGATCTCCTCACGCTGCCGCTGGCCTTCCGCGCGCATCTCGGCGATGAGCGTGGCGCCCTGCTCCTGCGCCTCCTGGCGCAGACGCGCGGCCTCGTGCCGGGCCTCGGCGAGCTGCGCCTTGTACTGCTCGAGGACGCTCTGGGCCTCGGTCTGCGCGGCCTCGGCCTTCTCGATACCGCCCTCGATGGCCTCGCGACGCTCTTCCAGAACCTTGTTGATGTTCGGGAGGAGCTTCTTGGCGAGGAAGCCGAAGACGATGACGAAGGCGATCAGGCCGATGACAAGCTCGGGGATCGGCGGGATGAGGGGATTTTCCATCTCCTCGGCCGCTACCGTGAGGAGCTGGCTCATGTAAGTGCCTTTCGTCTAGTCGGCTGGAAGTTGATCCGGGATCACTTGCCGTAGACGAACGGCATGACCAGACCGATCAGGGCGAGCGCCTCACAGAACGCGAAGCCGAGGATCTGGTTGGCGCGGATCAGGCCGGCCGCTTCGGGCTGACGGGCGAGGGCCTGGGTGCCGTTACCGAAGATGATGCCGACGCCGACGCCGGGGCCGATGGCAGCGAGGCCGTAACCGATGGAGCCGAGCGAGCCGGAAACAGCGGCAAGGGTCTGGGACATGCCAGTTCTTCCTTTTCTTTACGGACCCGGTGGGGGTTGGCCACCGGACGAATCAGGGGTGGGGGTGCAGGGGCGCTCAGTGGTTCTCGGCGAGCGCGCCCTGGATGTACGTGCACGTGAGGAGCACGAAGACGTACGCCTGAAGTGCCTGGATGAAAAGTTCGAAGGCCGTCATGACGATCGTCATGATGAAGCTGACGCCCGCGTAGGCGATGCCGACACCGTTCAGCAGGTACCAGCTTGCGATCGTGAAGAGCAGCAGCAGGGTGTGGCCCGCGAACATGTTCGCGAAGAGACGCACGGCGTGCGTGAAGGGCCGCACCAGCAGGTTCGAGAAGAACTCGATGACCATGGCCAGCGGAAGCACCGCGCCGAGCGACTTGTCGTAACCCGTGACGTTCTTGAAGAAGCCGACGAAGCCGTGCCGCTTGAACGTGAGCGAGACCCACAGGACGTACACGATGAGAGCGAGCACCGCGGGGTAGGCGATGATCGAGGTCACCGGGAACTGGGCGACCGGGACGATCGACCAGAGGTTCATCATCCAGATGAAGAAGAAGAGGGAGACAACCAGCGGAACGTACTTCTCTCCCTCCTTCTTGCCGATGGTCTCGTAGACGACACCACGTCGGATGAAGTCGTAGCCGGTCTCGGCGACCATCTGCAGCTTGCCCGGGACCACCTTCGGCTTGCGGAAGGCGGCCCAGAAGAAGCCGACGATGATGACCGAGCCCAGCAACGCCAGCAGCATCGGCTTGTTGAAGTACAGGTTGCTCTTCGCCTCGCCCCAGAGGGGCTCGAACAGGAACGAGTGCAGGCCGGGAGCCGGGAAGCCACAGCCGTCGAAGATGTGGCAATCGGTCTCGAAGGCGAGCACCTGCGTCGGGTCAGCACTCACCGCGGGCTCCTTCAGCGTGGCGCATGGATACGGCAACCTCGTTGTGTCGGCGCGGCACGGGGCCGCAGTTCGGCACGGGACTGGTGTTACGGATGTGGGGGCGGCTGTGGGGCATCTCGCCTCGCGAATGAGCAGGCGTCAGCTCGGATGCCCGCGCCCGCGATGCCGCAGTTGGCACCGGACGATAGCAGGACTTCGCATGCCTCTTTATCCCGGCCCTACCCGTCACGACGAGTGCCCCGTCTTTTCAGGCTTGTCGACCGTCGAGTCGGGCTCGACGTAGAGAATCTTGGACTTCATGTGGGCGCGCGTCTGCGCGGCGATCCACGCCAGCGTGACGGCGACCAACGTGATCGCGAACGACCGGGGGTTGAACAGCGTCGTGTTCTTGAACGCGGCGAGGAAGACGAACAGCAGCAGGATCTGAGCCGCGTAGAGCATCAGACCCATCGCCTGGAACAGATGCGGAAGCGTTTTGGCGGTGCGCTGCAGGACGTACAGGCCGATACCCATGAAGACCATCGCCACCAGCGTCGCGACCACGGCCCCCACCGCACCCTTGCCACCCGCGACCACACCGCTGACCACGGCGGCGATGGCGCCGACGGCAACAGTGGGCACAGCGGCCTGGAGCAGGATCCGGACGTCGTTGGACGGCATGGCGGCAACTCCGCTTTTTCACAGGGGGCAGGGTGTCGTCATGGACGAGCGTAGTCCGGGCTGAGTGAGGTCCTCACGCCAAGAGACCGTCGCACCACGGCCCTTCGGCTCTACCCGGGGGTTCTCGTGAACCGTATCACAAACTATTTGATGAGGTCTTTACCTGGGAGTGTGCGCGCTGTCACACATGAGAGTGACCGTGCGCGTTTGTGCGTGCACCGGGGTGACTTGTCTGGTAATGGGGCACTTTGCTTTCCCACGGATTGGCAATGCTCTAGTCAGATTCTTACCTTGGCAGCCGCGAACGAGGGCCGACGGCCGTCGCGCCGTTGACGCCGGGGGCGGCCGAGATCCCCGCCGGCACCCGGACCTCGGCGTCCTCGCCCGGCTCGGCCGTGACGTCCGCCGCCTCCGTCGTCTCCGCCGCCTCCGCCGTCTCGGCCCCGCTCTCCTCGGCCGGCGCGCCGATCGCTCGCCGCCGGTAGCGGGGCGGCACGAAGCGCTGCGCCCACCGGGGCGCCCGCGGGGTGAAGCGGGGCAGCAGGAGCAGGGCCAGGCCGACCGCGCTGAGGAAGACCACACCCAGCACGATCCACATCGACGCCGAGTTCACCGAGTAGGCAAGGGCTCCGAAGGCGATCAGCGCCGACCAGAAGTACATGATCAGCACCGCCCGGCTGTGGCTGTGGCCCACTTCCAGCAGCCGGTGGTGCAGGTGGCCGCGGTCCGCCGCGAACGGCGACTGACCCCGCCAGGTGCGCCGCACGATGGCCAGGATCAGGTCGGCGGCCGGGATGGCGATGATGGTCAGCGGCATCAGCAGCGGGATGTAGACGGGCACCATCTGGTGCACGGTGCTGCGCTCGGACCCGCCGAAGAGGTTGTCCGGGTCCACCTGCCCCGTGACGGAGATCGCGCCGGCGGCGAGCACCAATCCGATCAGCATCGAACCGGAGTCGCCCATGAAGATGCGCGCGGGGTGCATGTTGTGCGGCAGGAAGCCCAGGCACATACCCATGAGGATGGTCACGAACAACGTTGCCGGGGCGGCGGCCTCGATGCCGTAGGAGTACCAGATGCGGTAGGTGTACATGAAGAACGCGGCAGCCGCGATGCACACCATGCCGGCCGCCAGGCCGTCGAGACCGTCCACGAAGTTGACCGCGTTGATGGTGATGACGACGAGCGCGACCGTCAGCAGGGTGCCCTGCCACTGGGTCAGGGCGACCGTGCCGACACCAGGGATGGGCAGCCACAGGATCGTCAGACCCTGCACCACCATCACGCCCGCGGCGATCATCTGGGCGCCCAGCTTGATCAGGGCGTCGATCTCGAACTTGTCGTCCAGGACACCGATCAACCAGATCACGGCCGCCCCCGACAGCAGGGCGCGCGGCTCGTTGGAGGTCTCGAAGACCTGGTTGAGGTTGGTGAGGTGGTCGGCGACGAGCATGCCCGCGCACAGACCGAAGAACATGGCGATCCCGCCGAGCCGCGGAGTGGGCTCCCGGTGCACGTCACGTGCCCGGATCTCCGGCATCGCCCCCGCCACGATCGCGAACTTCCGCACCGGCCCTGTCAGCAGATACGTCACCGCGGCCGTGACGCAGAGCGTCAGCAGGTATTCACGCACGGGCTTCCCCACAGATCTCGCTGGCCATTCCAGCCCCACACACTAGCGATGCGCGCATACGAGTGGGGACTTCCGGGTAGCGACGATGGTTGCACGATCGGCTGTGCGAACGTGAGCGCGTCCCCTCCCTCACCCCGGATACGGCGGAAATGCCCCGGCCAGTTCCCGGGCCTCGCCCCGCGCCCGGGCGGCTCCGGTCTCCCCGGTGAGCACGCGCGCGAGCAGCGAGCCGATCGCCGCCATCTCCGCCTCCCCCATGCCCTGGGTGGTGACCGCCGCCGTGCCCAGCCGCAGACCGCGGGCGGCGGCCCCGACAGGCGCGGCCCCGGCAGGCGCGGCCCCGGCGGATGCGGCCCCGGTCCCGCCGCCCGGCAGGGCGCAGCAGTCCAGCACCAGCCCGGCGGCGGCCAGCAGGCCCCGGGCGCTCCTGCCGTCGACGCCGAGCGGCGCGGGGTCGGCGGTCAGCAGGTGGGTGTCCGTGCCGCCGGTGGTGACGGCCAGCCCCTCGGCGGCCAGCCGGGCGGCGAGCGCCCGCGCGTTGGCGACCACCTGCCGGGCGTAGGCGGCGAAGGCCGGTGTCGACGCCTCCCCGAAGGCGACCGCCTTGGCGGCGATGGTGTGCATCTGCGCGCCACCCTGGGTGAACGGGAAGACCGCCCGGTCGATCCGCCCGGCCAGTTCGCTCCCGCACAGGATCATGCCGCCGCGCGGACCGCGCAGCACCTTGTGGGTGGTGGCGCAGACCACGTCGGCGTACGGCACCGGATTCGGCGCCGCTCCCCCGGCGACGAGCCCGATGGGGTGGGCGGCGTCCGCGACGAGATAGGCGCCGACCTCGTCGGCGACCTCCCGGAAGAAGGCGTGGTCGAGGTGGCGCGGGTAGGCGATCGAACCGCAGACGATGGCCCGGGGCAGATGCGCGCGGGCCAGGGCACGCATCCGGTCGTGGTCGACGAGGCCGCTCCCGGCGTCCACCCCGTAGGCGACGAACCGGAACAGGCGGCCGGCGAGGTGCGCGGGCGAGCCGTGCGTGAGGTGGCCGCCGTCCGGCAGGCCGAGGGCGAGGACGGTGTCGCCGGGGCGCAGCAGCGCCGCGTAGGCGGCGAGCACCGCCGCGGAGCCGGAGTGGGGCTGCACATTGGCGTGTCCGGCGCCGAACAGCGCCTTGGCCCGGGTCACCGCGAGCCGTTCGGCGGCGTCGGCCTGCTCGCAGCCGCCGTGGTGCCGGGCGCCCGGATAGCCCTCGGCGTACTTGTTGGCGAGCGGGGAGCCGAGCGCGGCCAGCACGGCGGGCGAGGTGAAGTTCTCGGCGGCGCTGAGCTGCAGGGTGGTCGCCTGCCGGTGGTGCTCCCCGAGCAGGATCTCGGCCAGCTCGGGGTCCTGGCGGCGCAGCACCTCGACGGCGGCGGCAGCGGCGGCCTCGGCGGGAGGGGTGACCGACATGGTGCGCTCCGGGCATGCGTCGACGTGGTGACGTACGACCAATGTAGGCCCGGGGCGGCGGCCGTGCCCGGTCACCGGCGGTGGTGGCGGTCAGGTGTGGGAGGCCACGCCGGTCAGGGCCGTGACCACCGGGTCCAGCGCCTGGTGTATCTCGTCCCCGATGGACCGGAAGAAGGTGAGCGGCGCCCCGTACGGGTCGTACACCTCGTCCGCCTCGGCGGTCGGCGCCAGCAGCCACCCGCGCAGCGCCGCGGCGGCGCGCACCAGGGCGCGCGCGCGGGCGACCACGCCCTCCTCCAGGGAGGGCAGGGTCGCCGGGTCGATGGCGTTCACCAGGCGGGTGAACTCCTTCAGGGTGAAGGTGCGCAGGCCCGCGGAGTGGCCCATGGAGATGACCTGGGCGCGGTGGTCGCGGGTCGCGGTCAGCACCAGGTCGGCGCGGATGACGTGCTCGTCGAGCAGTTCCCGGCCGGTGAAGCCGGAGGCGTCCGCGCCGAAGTCGGCGAGCACCGCCTCCGCGTTGGCCTCCATGGGGGCGCCCTCGTGGCCCCAGGTGCCCGCGGACTCCACGATGAGCCCGCCGCCCAGCAGGCCGAGCCGCTCCGACACGAGATGCCGGGTCAGCCGCTCGGTGATGGGCGAGCGGCACACGTTGCCGGTGCTGACGTGGAGGATGCGGAAGCTGTCGCGCGGAAAGCCGAAGGTGGTGGTCACCTCCGCGAGGCGTTCTGCGCTGCCTATGCCCCGCCCCGCCTCAGGGGCCGTCAATTCGCCACCTCGAGGTCGGGTACGACCTTCCTCAGCTCCTCGGCCGACAGCGCGCCGGCCCGCAGCAGCACGGGCACCTCGCCGGTGACGTCGACGATGGAGGAGGGGACGTTGCCCGGGGTCGGGCCGCCGTCCAGGTAGACGGAGACGGAGTCGCCGAGCATCGCCTGGGCGGCGTCGCAGTCCTCCGGCGCGGGGTGCCCGGTGAGGTTGGCGGAGGAGACGGCCATCGGGCCGAACTCGGTGAGCAGCTCGATGGCGACCGGGTGCAGCGGCATGCGCACCGCGACCGTGCCCCGGGTGTCCCCGAGGTCCCACTGGAGGGACGGCTGGTGCCTGGCGACGAGGGTGAGCGCGCCCGGCCAGAAGGCGTCGACCAGTTCCCAGGCCAGCTCGGAGAAGTCCGTGACGAGGCCGTGCAGGGTGTTCGGGGAGCCGATGAGGACGGGCGTGGGCATGTTGCGGCCCCGGCCCTTGGCCGCCAGCAGGTCGACGACGGCCTCCGAGGAGAACGCGTCGGCGCCGATGCCGTACACCGTGTCCGTCGGCAGCACCACCAGTTCGCCACGGCGGACGGCCGACGCGGCCTCGCGCAGACCCGTCACACGGTCGGTCGCGTCGTTGGTGTCGTATCGCCGTGCCATGTCTAGCGGGCCTCCTCGTACACGTACTGCGGGGTCGAAGTCTCGGGAGCGGTCACGGCAGCGCCTTGCGGGCGGTGGCGAACCGGGGGCGGTTGTTGAGGTCGGGGTGGTCGGCCGCGTCGGCCCAGCCCCGCTCCTCGGTGAAGATCCACGGCACCTGGCCGCCCTGGGTGTCGGCGTGCTCGACGACGACGACCCCGCCGGGCCGCAGCAGGCGGTGGGCGGTGCGCTCCAGGCCGCGGATGAGGTCGAGGCCGTCCTCGCCGGAGAAGAGCGACATCTGCGGGTCGTGGTCGCGGGCCTCGGGGGCGACGTACTCCCACTCGGTGAGCGGGATGTACGGCGGGTTGGTGATGACCAGGTCGACCTGGCCGTCCAGGTCCGGGAAGGCCGTCAGGGCGTCGCCCTGGCGCAGCTCGACCCTGGACCCCGCCATGTTCCGCCGGGTCCACACCAGGGCGTCCTCGGACAGCTCCACGGCGTACACCCGCGAGCGCGGCACCTCCTGGGCGAGGGCGAGCGCGATGGCACCCGAGCCGGTGCACAGGTCGACGATGCAGGGCTCCACGACGTCCATGGCGCGCACGGCGTCTATGGCCCAGCCGACCACCGACTCGGTCTCCGGGCGGGGCACGAACACCCCGGGGCCGACCTGCAGCTCCAGGTAGCGGAAGTAGGCGCGTCCGGTGATGTGCTGGAGCGGTTCGCGGGCCTCGCGGCGGGCGACGACCTCCCAGTACCGGGCGTCGAAGTCCACGTCCTTGACGGTGTGCAGTTCGCTCCGCTTGACGCCGTGCAGGTACGCGGCGAGTTCCTCCGCGTCGGTGCGCGGGGAGGGCACGCCGGCGTGGGCCAGCCGCTGGGTGGCCTGGGCCACCTCCGCGAGCAGCACGCTGCGGGGGTTCGGGGGTCGCCCCCCGTGATGTTGCTGCACGCTGGTCCTCCGAGCTGTCGGTGAGGGTTACGCGGCGGCGAGCTTGGCCGCCGAGTCCGCGTCGACGCACGCCTGGATCATCGCGTCGAGGTCGCCGTCCAGGACCTGGTCCAGGTTGTACGCCTTGAAGCCGACGCGGTGGTCGGAGATGCGGTTCTCCGGGTAGTTGTACGTACGGATCTTCTCGGAGCGGTCGACGGTGCGGACCTGGCTGCGGCGGGCGTCGGCGGCCTCCTTCTCCGCCTCCTCCTGCGCCGCGGCCAGCAGCCTGGAGCGCAGGATACGCATCGCCTGCTCCTTGTTCTGCAACTGGCTCTTCTCGTTCTGGCAGGAGGCGACGACCCCGGTGGGCAGGTGCGTGATGCGCACCGCGGAGTCGGTCGTGTTGACGGACTGGCCGCCGGGCCCGGAGGAGCGGTAGACGTCGATCCGCAGGTCGTTCATGTTGATCTCGACGTCGACCTCCTCGGCCTCGGGCGTGACCAGCACGCCGGCCGCGGAGGTGTGGATACGGCCCTGGGACTCGGTGGCCGGCACGCGCTGCACGCGGTGCACCCCGCCCTCGTACTTCAGTCGCGCCCAGACGCCCTGGCCGGGCTCGGTGGCGCCCTGGCCGCCCTTGGTCTTCACAGCGACCTGGACGTCCTTGTAGCCGCCCAGCTCGGACTCGGTGGAGTCGATGATCTCGGTCTTCCAGCCGACCCGCTCGGCGTACCGCAGGTACATGCGCAGCAGGTCGCCGGCGAACAGGGCCGACTCGTCGCCGCCCGCGCCCGCCTTGATCTCCAGGATGACGTCCTTGTCGTCGCTGGGGTCGCGCGGGACGAGGAGCAGGCGCAGCTTCTCGGTCAGCTCCTCGCGCCGCTTCTCCAGCTCCTTGACCTCGGCCGCGAAGTCCGGGTCGTCGGCGGCGAACTCACGCGCGGTCTCGACGTCGTCGCCGGTCTGCTTCCAGGAGCGGAAGGTGGCGACGATGGGGGTCAGCTCGGCGTACCGCTTGTTGAGCTTGCGGGCGTTGGCCTGGTCGGAGTGGACCGACGGGTCGGCGAGCTTCGTCTCCAGGTCGGCGTGCTCGGTGACGAGTTCCTCGACGGCCTCGAACATCTTGGGCTCCTGCTACTGCGAGGGCTACGGCGGACAAAGCGCTACGGCGGGCGGAAGGCGGAAGGCGGGCGACCAAAAACGCCGGTCCCGGCGCGCCCGGTGCGGGGGCGCGGCCGTGGACCGGCGGTATGGGGCTCGCTACTTCTTGGAGCCGGCGGCAGCCTTGCCGAAGCGGGCCTCGAAGCGGGCCACGCGGCCACCGGTGTCGAGGATCTTCTGCTTGCCCGTGTAGAACGGGTGGCACTCGGAGCAGACCTCGGCACGGATGGCGCCGCTCTCGATCGTGCTGCGGGTGGTGAACGACGCGCCACAGGTGCAGCTCACCTGGGTCTCGACGTACTCGGGGTGGATGTCGCGCTTCAAGGTGTCTCCTAGGTTCGGGAGGGCGCCGGGTCGCCGCCGCGGGATGCGGGAGCGTGAACCGGGGCCGACGTACCAGTCTGCCAGGACTGGGCCCATCCCCCAAAACCGGGGGTCGGGCCCGGATATTCCGCGCGGGTCGGGCGGGGCCGCGCGCGCCGGTCAGCCGGCGTTCACGACGTCCTTCGCCTCGCCGGTGGCCGTGCCCTCGGTGGCCGCCTCCGGGATGGCCCGGTCGTTCTTGAGGGCGGTCCACACCTGCTGGGCCTTGGTCTTTTCGACCAGTACGCGGTTGCCGTCGGCCGGGTCGTACACGACCGGCATCGTGACCATGTTCATCCCGGCCGGGGAGATGCCCTTCAGGCCGCTCGCGAACGACATCAGGGAGTTCACCGAGCCGATGCCGGAGTCGGTGGTCACGGTCTTGGTGGCGGTGTCGGCGAGGTCGACCAGCTTCTTGGGGTTGCCGAGCACGCCGATGTCCTTGACCTGGTCGACCAAGGCCTTGACGAAGGCCTGCTGGAGCTGGATGCGGCCGAGGTCGGAGCCGTCGCCGACGCCGTGCCGGGTGCGGACCAGGCCGAGTGCCTGCTCGCCGTCGAGGGTGTGGGTGCCGGCCTTCAGGTCGAGGTGGCTGTCGGGGTCGGAGATGTCCTCGGTGGTGGTGATCCGCACGCCGCCGAGTTCGTCGATGAGCTTCTGGAAGCCGCTGAAGTCGACCTCCAGGTAGTGGTCCATGCGCAGGCCGCTGATCGCCTCCACGGTCTTGACGGCGCAGGCGGAGCCGCCGGTCGCGTACGCGGAGTTGAACATGACGCCGGTGGCGGCGGGGTGCTCGGCGCCGTCGGTGTCGGTGCATTCGGGGCGGTCGATGAGGGTGTCGCGCGGGATGGAGACCACGCTGGCCTTCCGGTGGCCCTGGTGGACGTGCACGATCATCGCGGTGTCGGAGCGGGCGGTGCCGTCGTCGGTGCCGCCGCCGAGCTTGTCGTTGCCGCCGGCGCGGGTGTCGGAGCCGAGGACGAGGATGTTCTCGGAGCCGTCGTCGGTCTTCGCGGGCCGGTCGGTGCCGAGGGCCTGGTCGATGTCGACGCTCGTCAGGTTGCCGTTGAGCTTGAAGTACAGGTAGCCGACGCCGGTGCCGCCCACGGCCACGATGCCCGCCGCGGTCCAGGCCGCCACCAGCAGGGCCTTGCGCCGCTTGCCGCGGGGCCTGCGCCGGCTGCCCCGGCCCGGGCGGCGCGGTCCACTGGAGCCGGACTCACCCGGTATGGCGGGTTCCGGCGTTCTCTCGGCGGACATGTGCTCCTCAGCTCTCCTGCGGTCGGTTACCCCCTGCGCCGGGTGCCGGGTCCGGTCGTTCCCGGCCCTCGATCGATCATCTGATCGGTCACCGTCGATCGGTCGTCGTCGATCGGTCAGCGTCGATCGGTCAGCGTCGATCGGTCGGGGCGGGAAACTGCCAGGGCACCATCGTCTCTCCGTCGGTCAGACGGAGAAACCCGGAAAAGGGTTGCACAGCGTCCCGGGTGCGAGCCGTGCCCGTCCGGCCACCGGCCGTGGCCGCCGGTACCGCTCGCCCGGCACTCACCTGCGGTTTCGCCGGGCCCCCGCGGACGGCTCGGAACCGGCCCCGCCGGAAAGCGTGTGGGGAAGGTCTCGCGCGCCCGCACCGGGCGTGGGACGGGCCGTGAGACGGCCGAAGGCCGCTCCCGGCACGGGGAGCGGCCTTCGTACGCGTCGGACGGTCTCAGTCGCCGTTGCCGGGCGCCGGGGTCGTCTTCTGGATCTGCAGCAGGAACTCGGCGTTCGACTTGGTCTGCTTCATCTTGTCGAGGAGCAGCTCGATGGCCTGCTGGGAGTCGAGCGCGTGCAGCACCCGGCGCAGCTTCCAGACGATGGCCAGCTCGTCGCTGCCGAGCAGGATCTCTTCCTTGCGGGTGCCGGACGCGTCGACGTCCACCGCCGGGAAGATGCGCTTGTCGGCGAGCTTCCGGTCGAGCTTGAGCTCCATGTTGCCGGTGCCCTTGAACTCCTCGAAGATCACCTCGTCCATGCGGGACCCGGTGTCCACCAGGGCGGTGGCGAGGATGGTCAGCGAGCCGCCGTCCTCGATGTTGCGGGCCGCGCCGAAGAAGCGCTTCGGCGGGTACAGGGCGGTGGAGTCGACACCACCGGAGAGGATGCGGCCCGACGCCGGGGCGGCGAGGTTGTACGCACGGCCCAGACGCGTGATCGAGTCCAGCAGCACGACCACGTCGTGGCCCAGCTCCACCAGGCGCTTGGCGCGCTCGATGGCCAGCTCGGCGACGGTGGTGTGGTCCTCAGCCGGACGGTCGAAGGTCGAGGAGATGACCTCGCCCTTCACCGACCGCTGCATGTCGGTGACCTCTTCCGGACGCTCGTCGACCAGGACGACCATCAGGTGGCACTCGGGGTTGTTGTGCGTGATCGCGTTGGCGACCGCCTGCATGATCATGGTCTTGCCGGTCTTCGGCGGGGCCACGATCAGACCGCGCTGGCCCTTGCCGATGGGCGAGACCAGGTCGATGATCCGCGTGGTCAGCACCCCCGGGTCGGTCTCCAGGCGGAGCCGGTCCTGCGGGTAGAGCGGCGTCAGCTTGCCGAACTCCGGCCGCCCGCGCCCGTGTTCGGGCGCCATGCCGTTGACGGAGTCGAGGCGGACCAGCGCGTTGAACTTCTCGCGCCGCTCGCCCTCCTTCGGCTGGCGGACCGCGCCGGTGAGGTGGTCGCCCTTGCGCAGGCCGTTCTTGCGGACCTGGGCGAGGGAGACGTACACGTCGTTCGGGCCCGGCAGGTAGCCGGAGGTGCGGATGAACGCGTAGTTGTCGAGGATGTCGAGGATGCCCGCGACCGGGATGAGGACGTCGTCCTCGTTGAGCTGCGGCTCGGAGGCGATCTCGTCGCGCCCGCGACGGCCCCGGCGGTCGCGGTAGCGGCCGCGACGGCCGCGCCGGCCGCCCTCGAAGTCGTCGTCGTCCTGCGGCCCGTTGTCCCGCTGCTGGCGGTCCTGACGGTCCGGCCGGTCCTGGCGGTCCTGGCGGTCCTGCCGGTCCTGTCGGCCGCCCTGCTGCTGACGCTGCTGGCCGCCGCCCTGGCCCTGCTGGTCGTCGCCCTTGCCGCCGCGGCGGTCCCGGTCGCGGCCGCCGCCGTCGCGGCCACCGTCGCGGTCGCGGCCGCGCTCACGGCGGTCGCGACGGCGGCCCTCGGCACCGTCGTCGCCACGGGCGTCGCCGCCCTGGTTCTGCTGCTGGCCGCCCTGGTTCTGCTGGGCGGAGACCTCGGTCTTCTGCTCGCCCCTGGCCTCGACGGCGACCGGCTCGGTCGCGGCGGCCGGGCTGCCCGCGTCGGCGGTGGCGCGACGGCGGCGGCGCTCGGCCGGGCCCTCGTCGCCGGGCTGGCCGGGGATCTCGATCTGCTGCGGGGCGGGCGCGGCCTGCTCGGCGGAGTCGGTGGCCTTGGCCGCCTTCTTCTCGGCCTTGTCGGCCTTGCCGGCGGCGGGGCCCTCGTCACCGGTACGGGTCCGGGAGGTGGCGCGGCGCTTCGGCTTGGTCTCGCCGTCGGCGGCCGCGGCGGCCGGCGCGGCCTTGGCGGCGGAGCCTCCCGCGGCCTGCGCCTCCTTGATGACCTCGATCAGTTGGCTCTTGCGCATCCGCGCGGTGCCCCTGATGCCCAGGCCGGAGGCGACCTGCTGCAGCTCGGCCAGCACCATGCCCTCGAGGCCGGTACCCCGGCGCCGCCGGGAGCCGGCACCGCCGGCAGGCGCGGAGGCGTCCGTGGCGGGCGCGGCAGCGGTCTCCTCGACACGTGCGCCCATCAGATCGGTGGTGTCGCTCACGAAGGGTCCTTCCCTGGAGCGGACGTCGGCCTGTCTGGCTCGGCGACCGGTTGTGCTGTCCGGCTTCGGTTCTTGCTGTGCGAACCGTGCCGGGGCGGTGGTCCGCCTAAGCGGCGGAAGATTCTGGTGATGGCGCTTCCCCTGGCCGTGGCCGTGGCACCCAGTGTCAGTGTCACGCGGCGTGGTAGCACCGGTTCCGGAGCATGCCCGGCGAACCGCTCAGTGTCGAAGTCGGCCGTACGGCCCGCGTACGGCGTTCACCACACAATGCGGCTTGGGGGGCTCCCGGAAGAATGTCTGTCCCGGACGGGGACACGAGGCACCTCGCCATGGTGGGGTCGGGTGCAGACTTGAGATTAACACTACCGGATCCAACAAACATTCCCCCTCTCGAAATCCGGCAACCGCACGCGCTAAAGGTCGCCGGAGGGCGCCAGCGGAAGCACGCTCGCTCCCCGCAGATCAAGATGCAGCCGGTTCGCCGCCCATTCCGGGCCGGCCAGCGCCTCGACCTTGTCGGCGCTGCCCGCGTCGGCCAGCGCCATCACCGTGGGTCCGGCGCCGGAGATGACCGCGGGGACGCCGTCGCCGCGCAGCCGCTCCACCAGCGCCGTGCTCTCCGGCATGGCCGGGGCGCGGTACTCCTGGTGGAGGCGGTCCTCGGTGGCGGGCAGCAGCAGCTCGGGGCGGCGGGTGAGGGCCTCGACGAGCAGTGCGGCGCGGCCCGCGTTGGTGGCGGCGTCGACGTGCGGCACGGTACGCGGGAGCAGTCCGCGCGCCGTCTCGGTCAGCACCGGCTTTCCGGGCACGAAAACCACCGGAACGATGGAATCGGCGGGTTCCATCCGAATCGCGCGGGCGGCCCCGCTCTCCATCCAGGACAGGGTGAATCCGCCGAGCAGACAGGCCGCCACATTGTCGGGGTGGCCCTCGATCTCGGTGGCGAGGTCGAGCAGCGCCGCGTCGTCGAGACGGGACTCGCCGCCTATGGTCACCGCGCGGGCGGCGACGATGCCGGCGCAGATGGCGGCGGAGGAGGACCCGAGTCCGCGGCCGTGCGGGATGCGGTTGGCGCAGACGATCTCCAGTCCGCGCGGCTGGCCGCCGAGCAGGTCGAAGGCGGTGCGCAGGGACCGTACGAGCAAATGCTTCTCGTCGCGGGGCAGCGTCCGGCTGCCCTCGCCGGCGATGTCGATGTGCAGCCCGGAGTCGGCCACGCGGACGACGACGTCGTCGTAGAGCCCCAGCGAGAGGCCGAAGGCGTCGAAGCCCGGGCCGAGGTTGGCGCTGGTGGCGGGGACGCGCACCCGGACGGCGGCGGCGCGGAAGGCTGGACCGGCCATCGCTCGATGACTCTCCTTGAGCTGCGTGATGGTCGAATGCGATTCGATGACGTACCGGAACCCGGGCCGCCGGGCCGCCGCTGTCTGCCGAACGGGCGACCGTCCCGGGCCGTCTCCGTGACCCGGGGACGACGTCGGACCGCGGCATATGCGGCGGCGGGTTCGGTACAGCCTATCGAAGGAAGGTTCCACCGCGACATAGGGCGCACGGTAGGCGCACGATGCGTGTCGCAAGCCCTCCGTGCACCCCCGCGGAAGCCGCCCCGCGGCGGCGGAACTTCCCCGGTCAGGCCGCGCCGCGCCTGCCCGCGGCGCGCCCCGACCGGAGGCGAGTTCCTCGCGGCTTCCCTGCGGCCCCCCTGCGGCTTTCCGGCGGCCGGGGTGGGTCAGACCAGGCCGAGGCGCTCGGCGGCCGTCGCCGCGTCGACCGGGACGGTGACCGGCTGCGGAGCGCCGGCGACGGCCCAGTCCGGGTCCTTCAGGCCGTTGCCGGTGACGGTGCACACGATCTTCTGCCCCGGGTCGACCAGGCCCTGCTCGGCGGCCTTCAGCAGCCCGGCCACCGACGCGGCGGAGGCGGGCTCGACGAAGACGCCCTCCTGGGAGGCCAACAGCCGGTAGGCGCGCAGGATCTCACGGTCCGTCACCTCTTCGATGAGGCCGCCCGACTCGTCCCGCGCGGCGATCGCGAAGCCCCAGGAGGCGGGGTTGCCGATCCGGATGGCGGTGGCGATGGTCGAGGGGTCCTTGACGACCTCGCCGCGCACGATCGGGGCGCTGCCGGACGCCTGGAACCCCCACATGCGGGGCGTCCGGGTGGCGACCTTGTCGGCGGCGTACTCCTTGTACCCCTTCCAGTACGCGGTGATGTTGCCCGCGTTGCCGACCGGGAGGACGTGGATGTCGGGCGCGTCGCCGAGCATGTCGACGATCTCGAAGGCGGCCGTCTTCTGCCCTTCGATGCGGACCGGGTTCACCGAATTGACCAGCGCCACCGGGTAGTTGTCGCTCAGTGCGCGGGCCAGCGTGAGGCAGTCGTCGAAGTTGCCGTCGACCTGGAGGATCTTCGCGCCGTGCACGAGGGCCTGGCCCATCTTGCCGAGCGCGATCTTGCCCTGCGGCACCAGCACGGCGGAGACCATGCCGGCCCGCACGCCGTAGGCGGCCGCGGAGGCGGAGGTGTTGCCCGTGGAGGCACAGATGACGGCCTGCGCGCCCTCCTCCTTGGCCTTGCTGATGGCCATGGTCATGCCGCGGTCCTTGAAGGACCCGGTCGGGTTCGCGCCCTCCACCTTGAGGTGGACCTCGCAGCCGGTGCGCTCGGAGAGCACCTGCGCGGGCACGAGCGGGGTGCCGCCCTCGCGGAGCGTCACGACGGGCGTGCTGTCGGAGACCGGCAGCCTGTCCCGGTACTCCTCGATGATTCCGCGCCACTGGTGGGTCATTGCTGGTTACTCTCCTTCAACCCGCATGATGCTGGCGACACCCCGCACGGTGTCGAGCGTGCGCAATGCCTCGACGGTGCCCTGGAGGGCGGCGTCGGACGCGCGATGGGTGACGACGACGAGGGAGGCCTCGCCGTCCTTGCCCTGCTGCCGGACGGTGTCGATGGAGACCCCGTGCTCGGCGAAGACCGTCGCCACCTGGGCGAGGACGCCCGGCTTGTCGGCGACGTCCAGACTGATGTGGTACCGCGTGACGACCTCGCCCATGGACGACACCGGCAGCGCCGCGTAGGCGGACTCGCCGAATCCGTGGGCGCCGCCGAGCTTGTTGCGGCAGACGGCGACGAGGTCGCCGAGGACCGCGGAGGCGGTCGGCGCACCACCGGCGCCGGGCCCGTAGAACATGAGCTGCCCCGCGGCGTCCGACTCCACGAAGACCGCGTTGTAGGCCCCGCGGACGTTGGCCAGCGGGTGGCTCAGCGGGATCATCGCGGGGTGCACGCGCGCCGTCACCGACGCCCCGTCCACGGCCCGCTCGCAGATGGCGAGCAGCTTGATGGTGCAGCCCATGCCGCGCGCCGAGGCGAAGTCGGCGGCGGTGACCTCGGTCATGCCCTCGCGGTGCACGTCGTCCAGGCGCACCCGGGTGTGGAAGGCGATCCCGGCGAGGATGGCGGCCTTGGCGGCGGCGTCGAAGCCCTCGACGTCGGCGGTCGGGTCGGCCTCGGCGTACCCCAGGGCGGTGGCCTCGTCGAGGGCCTCCTGGTATCCGGCCCCGGTCGAGTCCATCTTGTCGAGGATGAAGTTGGTGGTCCCGTTGACGATGCCGAGGACGCGGTTGACCTTGTCGCCCGCGAGCGATTCGCGCAGCGGCCGGATCAGCGGGATGGCGCCGGCGACGGCGGCCTCGTAGTAGAGGTCCCGGCCCTGCTCGGCGGCGGCGGCGTGCAGCGCGGCGCCGTCCTGGGCGAGCAGCGCCTTGTTGGCGGAGACCACGGAGGCGCCGTGCTCGAAGGCGGTGGTGATGAGTGTCCGGGCGGGCTCGATACCGCCGATGACCTCGATCACCACGTCGATGTCGCCGCGTTTGACGAGGGCGGTGGCGTCCGTGGTGACGAGCGCGGGGTCGATGCCCGCGCGCACCCGGTCGGGCCGCCGCACGGCCACGCCCGCGAGCTCCACCGGGGCGCCGATGCGGGCGGCGAGGTCGTCGGCGTGCGTCGTCATGATGCGCGCCACCTCGGAGCCGACCACTCCACAGCCCAGCAGCGCCACCTTCAGCGGACGCGTACGCATCATCCGACCTCGTTTCCTCATACCGTATGCGGTGGAACCAGTCTCACTCACCGGACGGGAGTTTCTACCCTTCGTCCGGATCGTGAGACATATATTTCATTTGCGAGGGCACTCGCGCCAGAAGATCTTCGGCCACGCCCCCTGGGACCCTCGGGGCCTCCAGCACCCCGGGACCCCCGGGTCCTCCAGCCCCCCCCAGGACCCCAAGGACCCCAAGGACCCCGAGTGCTTGCCTCCGTCCCGCGGTCAGCCGACGTCGAGGCGGAGCAGGTCCTCCTCCGTCTCGCGCCGCACGATGACCCGCGCCTCGCCGTCCCGGACGGCGACCACCGGCGGGCGGAGCACGTGGTTGTAGTTGCTGGCCATGGACCGGCAGTACGCGCCGGTGGCGGGTACGGCGAGCAGGTCACCGGGTGCCAGGTCGGCCGGCAGGAAGGCGTCCTTGACCACGATGTCCCCGCTCTCGCAGTGCTTGCCGACCACGCGGGCGAGCATCGGCTCGGCGTCGGAGACGCGGGAGGCGAGGGCGACGCTGTACTCGGCGTCGTACAGCGCGGTGCGGATGTTGTCCGACATGCCGCCGTCGACGGAGACGTAGGTGCGCAGCCCGTCCAGGGCCTTGACGGTGCCGACCTCGTAGAGCGTGAAGGCGGTGGGTCCGACGATGGCCCGGCCCGGCTCCACGGAGATCCGCGGCGTGCGCAGCCCGGCCGCCTCGCACTCGCGCGTCACGATCTCGGTCAGCGCCTTGGCGATCTCGTGCACCTCGCGGGGGTCGTCGTCGCTGGTGTACGCGATGCCGAGGCCGCCGCCGAGGTCGATCTCGGGCAGTTCCACCCCGTGCTCGTCCCGGACGTCCTTGAGCAGTCCGACGACGCGGTGGGCGGCGACCTCGAACCCGGACATGTCGAAGATCTGCGACCCGATGTGCGAGTGGATACCGATGAGTTCCAGCCCGTCCAGCGTCAGCGCCCGCCGCACGGCCTCGGCGGCCTGGCCGCCGGCCAGCGGGATGCCGAACTTCTGGTCCTCGTGGGCGGTGGCGATGAACTCGTGGGTGTGGGCCTCGACGCCGACGGTGACCCGGATCTGCACGCGCTGGCGCCGGCCCAGTTCCCGCGCGAGGTGCGCGACCCGCGCGATCTCCTGGAAGGAGTCGAGCACGATCCGCCCGACCCCCGCCTCGACGGCCCGGCGGATCTCCTCCCCTGACTTGTTGTTCCCGTGGAAGGCGATCCGCTCGGCGGACAGACCGGCCGAGAGCGCGGTGGCCAGCTCGCCCCCGGAACACACGTCGAGGTTGAGCCCCTCCTCGTCCAGCCAGCGCACGACGGCCCGGGACAGGAACGCCTTGCCCGCGTAGAACACGTCGGCGTCGGCCCCGAAGGCGGTACGCCAGGCGCGGGCACGGGCACGGAAGTCGGCCTCGTCGAGGACGTAGGCGGGTGTGCCGTACTCCTCGGCGAGCCGCGTGACGGCGATCCCGCCGACCGTGACGACACCGTCGGCGTCGCGGGCGACGGTCTGCGCCCACACCTTGGCGTCGAGGTCGTTGAGGTCGGTGGGCGGAGCGGAGTAGTGCCCCTCGGGGAGGACGTCGGCGTGACGGGGCCCGGCGGGGTGTGCGGAACGGCTCATGGCTCTACTGGCTTCTCTCGGATCTCTCGAAGGTCAGAGGTGTTCGGGTGCGTCGATGCCGAGCAGGGAGAGACCGCCGGCCAGCACCGCCCCGGCGGCTGCGGCGAGAGCGAGCCGGGCACGGTGGGCGGCCGAGGGTTTCTCGTCCCCGAACGGCAGCACGGCCGGCAGCAGCGGCAGTACGGCATCGGCGACGACGACGAGATGCCGGGCGAGCCGGTCGGGAGCGCGGTGCCGGGCGGCGGCGCCGAGGGTGCGGGGGTGGTCGGCGAGGAGGGTGAGGAGGGGGGCCGAGTGCGTATCGGTGCCGGTCGTGGGACCACCGGCCACGGTGCCGGTCGTGGGGCCGGTGGCCATGGAGTCGGTCGTGGAGTCGGCCATGGAGTCGGTCGTGGGGCCGGCCTCGGGGGTGAAGTCGAGGTCGGCGGCGTTGCGGAGCAGCCGCCGGCACCGGGCGTGGGCGTAACGGACCCGGAAGAGGGGGTTGCTCTCCCGCTGCACGAGGTGCTCGCCGCTCACCCGGACGCGGTCGTGGGCGGCCGGGTGGAGCAGCGCCCAGCGGGCGGCGTCACGGCCGAGGGCGAGCACGGCGCCCGGGTCGCCGCCTGCGGGGACGGGCTTGATCGTGACGGTCTCCGAGGATGCCGGCACCCCGGTCGGCTCGCCGACGGCATCGACGCGCACACCGAGACCGGTCACCCACTCCTCCGGGAGCGGGGCCGCGCAGGTGGTACGGACGAGCGCGCCCCGCGCCCGCATCAACCGGGCGACGGTGTCCATGACGACGACGGCACGGATCTCGGGGAGGCAGCGGAGGTGGACGCTCTGGTCGTGCGGGCCCTGGGAGCCCCGTGTGTCCTCTTGGTGCTCGGCGTGGTCGAGGTGGCCGTAGCGGGGGCCGAGCCGCAGTACGTCCCGGACGAGCGCGGCGGGCGCGGCGGGGGCGAGGGAGAAGTTGAGGAACCCGGGCCCGGTGACGACGACGTCGGTGATGCCGTCGACGTCCGTCAGATACGGCCGCAGTACCTCGGCGACACCGCGGGGCGGCCGCCCGGCCGGTTTGGCGAGCTGGAGCGCGAGGTTCGTGGCGTACTCCCCGCACCCACCGGGCCCCGGCGGCGCGACCAAGACCCGCTCGGGAACGGTCACGTCGAGCTTGCCCTCGTCGACAGCGCGACGCACCGCGTGCTGCAGGGTGCGGGAGAGCTCGACGGGGGTCACGGCACAAGCGTAGGGGAGGAGGGGGGTGGGTGGGCGAACCTATTCACGGGAGCGTCCGGGATGTGGACGGGGTAAGCCGCGGGCGCCGCACCGGGGCAGCGTCCCTACCCGGCCCACACCGGCCAGCATCCCCACCCGGCCTGCTCGGGGCAGCATCCCTACCCGGCCGACACGGGGCAGCATCCCTACCCGGCCCGCTCGGGGCAGCATCCCTACCCGGCCGACACGGGGCAGCATCCCTACCCGGCCCGCTCGGGGCAGCATCCCTACCCGGCCGACACGGGGCAGCATGCCTACCCGGCCCGCTCGGCCCGCGCCGCGGACCCGCTGCCACTCTCCCCGGCGTCCCGCTCGCACGCCCCGCCGCCGCTGAGCCTGCCGGTCCCGGGGAGGTGCCGCAGGGTCCCGTCCGCCGACCCCCGCTCGGCCAGCCGCCGTACAAGCCTGACCAGCTCGGCGGGTTCGAACGGCTTGGACAGGAAGGCGTCGACGCCGACATCGAGGCCGGCGTCGATCTCGTACTGCGAACAGGCGCTGATGATGGCGAGCGGAAGGCCACCGGTACGTGCGTCGCCGCGCAGTCGGGCGGCGGTCCTGAGCCCGTCCAGCCGGGGCATGACCACGTCCAGCGTGACGACATCGGGCTGCACCTGATGCACGACTTCCAGACACTCGACACCATCGGCCGCGGTCACGACCTCGAAGCCCTCCAGCTCGAGGTTGACCCTGATCAACTGCCGGATGACCTTGTTGTCGTCCACGACAAGAACCCGGCCCGACGCCCCTGACACAACTCGAGAGTAGGTCGGGACCGGCCATCGCGTCCGGCTTTTCGCCAGTTCCACTCGTGAGGGGGACACCCGCCTCTCCACCGCAATGCCGCTGCCACCGAGCCGGTCCGCACCACCCGTCCGCATCATGGCGCCGGTGCACCGGGACCGGCCGTCCTGTGCACGGCCGGTCCGCCGACGGTGGCGGTCGGGCACGCTGCGGGGCCACGAATACCGGGGGTCCCGCACGCTGCCGCTTCACGAACACCGGCCGTCCCGCCTGCTGCCGGTCAACCGACAACGGCCGTCCCCCGCACTGTCGCTTCGCGAGGGCCTGACGCCTCTCGCCTCGGCGCTGCCCAGCGGCAACCGCGCCCCTCACGACCCGCGGAAACCCGTCATGACCACCCGGTAGGAGCTGGTAGTGTTCTACCCGTCGCCGCGAGCGAGTAGCGCGCCGACAGCCCCTGTTGATTCAGGGGCGCGCCCCCGTAGCTCAGGGGATAGAGCAACGGCCTCCGGAGCCGTGTGCGCAGGTTCGAATCCTGCCGGGGGCACTTCGCATGAGGTGCCCAAAGACCCCGCCATCAGCGGAAACGCTGAGAACGGGGTCTTCGCGTATGTGCAGGCGTGTGCCGTCCGGAGCGGCTGTATGTCGGGTGCCGTGGACTATGCGTGGACTGGCCGCGGGCCGGTAATCCGCAGGTCAGACCCGGAAAACGATGAGGCCCCCGGACTGTGGTCCAGGGGCCATCATGTCGCAGGCGTGTGGGTCAGGGATCAGGACTCGTCGCCGGCTTCCTCCTCCTGGCCGCCGTCCTCCCCGAGGAGTTCGGAGATCCGGCGGTTGGCGACGTCCTGCCGACCGTCGAGGCACTTCGCGTACCGGCTCAGCAGCACTTCGACGCTGTTGCCCGCGCGTTCCGCGACCTCGGTGGGGTCGACGCCGGCGTTGAGCCAGGAGGAGAGCGCCGCGTGCCTCAGGTCGTACGGTCGAGCGGCCAGCGGCGACGCCACCTGTTCCGGCGTGAGCGCCAGGTGCCGGGCCTCGTCCCAGACGCGCCAATAGGTCGTGGAGGCGACCACTCCCCCGCGTTCGTTGGCGAACAGCCGGCCGTCCTTGGCCGTGCCGAACTCATTGGTGTGGGCCCGGAGTATGCGTACGAGGCGGGGCGGGATCGGCACGATGCGGGTCTCGTTCGCGGGCCGGTTCTTGAGGCCGCGGTTGTCGTGGACCTCCCCCGTTCCGGTCCAACGCTTGCCGACGGTGGGACGGCTTTTCTCCAGGATCAACGAACCCCACCCGGTGTCCGGCAGCGTGCAGTCCGGACGGCGCAGGGCCACGGCTTCCGTCGGCCGCAGCCCACCGAAGTACATGCAGGCGAAGAGTGCGACCAGCCGACGTCCACGGGCCCGGCGATAGCCGCCGACGTAGGAGACGGCGCCAAGGAGTTCCGCGGCCTGCCGAGGGTTCACCACGACCCGGCGGTCTACTTCCTTGGTCACCTTGGGCAGCTTCCACTTCACGAGCGTGACCGGGTTCTCCGGGAGGTCCCCGCGCTCGACCGCGTACGCCAGGGCATTGAAGAGGACGGCCCGCTTGCGCCGCACCGTCTCAGCAGCAGCCGCGGCGCCGGAAAGGGTGAGCTTGAGCGAGTCCAGGACGCTGCGGATGTCTGCCGGATTTTTGAGCGTCGTCAGCGGCAGCGAGGCTTTGCCTACCCACCGGAGGGTGTTCGTGATCTCCACCGGCGGGGTGTCCTCGGTCTCGGCCTGGACGACAAAAGCCCAACCGCGCAGCGCCCGCCGCAACACATCGTCCGCCGGACGGCCGGGCCGGTCCTCCAGGAGCTGAGTGGTGACGAGTGTCATGGTCTCGTTCAGGCTGTCGCGCGAGTTCGGAGCCGCGTGCGGCCACTTCATGGCCACATACGCCCGTGCGAAGTCGTACCAGGTGAGGGACTCTTTGGCCGGTGTCATGGAGTCCGGCAGGCCGGTTTCTGTGTCGAAGGCCTCCCCCTTCTGCGCAGCCCGGAGCAGCTTCGCGCGGAAGTTGTCGGCAAGCGCCTTGGTCCGGAAGGTCTCGGAGAGCGGCGGAGCGTCGCCGACCTTCCACCGCACGTCGTACGAAGGCGTCTTGTAGGGCCGCTTACGGATGCTCCACACCTCCACGTCATACGACTTCACGCGGCCTCCCCGAGTCCGTGGAGCCACGAGGTGAAGTCACTCCGCCAAAACCGGAGTTCACCGTTCGGGAGCTTGATCGCTTCCGGTGCCTGCCCCAGCTCTCGCCAGCGGTAGAAGGTGCGGCGGGAGACTCCGCCCAGTTCGGCGAGGATCTGCGGAACAGTCATCAGTTCGTCTCGTCGGCGGTCCACGCCGAGACTCCTTCCGCGTCTGGGGTGTCCGGGGTATCCGGCGTGTCCGGTCGCCGCGAGGTGGCGAGCCAGGATTCAGCGGCGGTCAGGCCGGTGCCGGCGAAGCGCCAGTGGGAGAGGACGAGGACGGTTTCCGGGTCGGGCAGCGGATGACCGGCTTCGGCCGCTCGTTCGCGGGTGAGCGCTTCGTTGTGGTCGGCGCGTTCCTGGCGGAGGGCGCCGAGGGTGACGGAGTAGGCGCGGGACTTGGTGGAGAAGTGGCCGCGGAAGCCGAGCATGTGAGCCCACTTACGCAGGCGCAGGTCTTCGAGTTCGGGCAGGGCTCCGAGGCGCCAGCAGGTGAGGATCATCTGCCGGGCGTGGTCGGTGACGTCGGTGCCGATCAAGTCGGTGATCGGGTTGCGGATGGGGCGGTCGAGGGTGCCCGCGGTCTCGGCGCCCTTGGTGGCGTACTTGGCGATGTAGGCCGCCACGGCACGGCTGGACAGGTCGGAGGTGCCCGCGAAGTCGGCCGAGCGGATGGGGCGGATGTCGAGCTGTGTGCCGAAGCGGAAGGTGTAGGTGTGACCATCGATGACCGGGCCGGGGGTATCGGCGAGGCGGGCCGCCGAGCGGATCGCGTCGGTGAGGAGTTCGGTCGTGGCCCAGGCCGGCGGGGAGTCCTCGGCGCCGTCCGGGCCGTCGAGGCGGATGACGGCGTGGAAGTGGACGGCGCCGCGCCGCTGGTACTCGGCGACTTTGGCGTACGACACCTTGAGGCTGTCGCGCAGGGCGGAGCGGGTGAGGCCCGCGCGGGAGGCGAGCTGCTGGCGCAGGTAGGTGGTGAACCGGGCCCAGAGGGCACCGGCGTGCGCGTTCCAGAGGACGGCCGCTCGGTAGTCGTACCGCCCGGGGTTCAGGGGCGTGCCAAGGGCGGGGTCGTCGTCCGGGTGGGTGCGTGCGCAGCGGCAGCGGCCACCGGCGGGCCGGTTGTGGACGGGACCGAAGGACGGGGCGGTGAAGGTGGCGAAGACGCGCGGGTGTCCGGCTACGACTGGGGCGATGCCCTTGCCGCCGCTCAGGCCGGCCGTGACGAGGTGGAAGGTGTCCTTGCGGTAGACCTCTGCGCACGCGGCGCATCTTGTGGCGCGGCGGTTGCTGCAGCGGATGAGGAGCTGTCCGGCGGGAAGGTCGTGGTCGATGACCTCCCGGACGATCTCGCCCGTCGCGGCGTGGACGTCGAACCGGTGACCTTCCATTCGTACGGGCCGCTCGCAGCCGCCAAGGCGTTGGATCTGCCGGGCGTAGGAGCTGAGGTCACCGTGCCGGGCGAGGGCCGTCAGGTGACGGATGGCTCCGAGGGGAGCCGGGGCGTGCATGTGCGGTTTCCTCCTTGGAGGGGGCGAGGGCGAGACCGCCCGGCCCGTCCGGCCTGCCTGTCCACCTCCCATCTGTCGAGGGGACTAGACAGCAGAGGCAAGCCGGACGGAGTGGAGCGGGCGAGGTCTAGCGGTGGCTGAGGAGGGAGCGCGCGACGACGGCGCAGACGGCCACTGAGGTGGCCGTGACGGCGACAGCGAGGAGCATGGAGACCAGGACGGCGCCGACGACCAGGACCACGGCCGTGCCGCCGCCGATGAGAGCGAGCACGGTGCCGGGGGTGAGCTGGACGGTCTGACGGGACAACGCCGGGGCGACGGAGGCCGGCGGAGCAGGGACGGCCGGGGCGAGGGCGGTCGGCTCGACAGCAGCCGGCGGGGTGGCCAGGCCGGTCGGTTGCGGCATGGTCGGGATCTTCGGTCGGAACATGGGTGGATCTCCCTTCGCGCTTACTTGACGACGGAGTTGACGACGGGGGCCAGCAGGCTGTCGGCGAGGAGGTAGCCGCCGAGGAGGAGTGCGGCGATGAGCCACCAGGGCGGGCGGATGAGCTTGACGCCCAGGACCCCGACGCAGAGCAGGGCGAGCCAGAGCGGAACGTCCATGACGGTGATCTCCGATCAGGCCGAGCAGCGGTGGGTACGGGCGGCGAGTTCGGCGGCGGCGCGGCTGTCGTACTCGGCGGAGAAGTCGCAGCGGGGCGCGGTGCAGGCGGCGAGGTGTCGGTTTCTGCCGCGGTCGAGGTAGGAGGCGACGTTCACGAGGCCGACGCGGCGGACGTTGCGGAAGCGGCGATGCATGGTGGTGCTCCTCTCAGAGGTGAGCGGCGACGGATGCGGTCAGGGACGGGGGCAGGCCGAGCCGGGCGCGTACGGCGTCGGGGTCGGCGGGGCGGCCGGTGGTCGAGCGGTGTTCGTCGGCCAGGGCCCGGACGCGGTCCACCAGGGCGGGCGGCAGGGTGACGCCGGGAACGGGCGCCGGGGCCGGCGGGGCGGTGACCGGTTCGGGGGCGGTGGGTGCCGCAGCGGGTTTTGGGTCGGGGCCGAGGTTGAGGGACGGTGTCCTAAGCGCGTCCCGTTCGGGCGCGTTGACGGCGACCGGGGCGGGGCGCGATTCCATGTCCGCGCCGGTGTCGGTGACCGGTGAAGTCGAATCCCCCGGGCCGTGCGGTGCGTGGACCAGCAAGGTTCCGCCGAAGAAGGCGACGGCGGGCCAGCCGGCCACCACGACCCGGAGTGAGGCGGGGACGTGGTCCAGGTCGAGGAGCCCGGCGGTGGCAATGTTGGCGCCGAGGGATGCGGCCAGGGCGACCAGGAACCACAGCCGCGGTCCGCCGGCCGGTCGTCCGGCGCGTTGCTGGTCGCGCATCCGACGCCAGGCGGCGACCAACAGCAGGTCGACGCTCACGGGGTAGGCCCACGCCTTCCACCCGCCTTGTCCGGCCGCCGAGGCAAGGTCGTGCAGGTGGGAGAAGGACAGGGCGCCGGCGATGACCGCCTGTACGAGTACGGCGTCTACGCGGTTCAGGTGGGCACGCATGGGCACGGCGTTCCTTCCTGGGCGGTCAGTTGCTGGGCTTGAGGAGGTCAGCGCGCTCACGGGCGAGGCGTGCCACCTCAGCGACCTCGGCATCGCCTGTCGTGTGACTGGCGATGCGTTCCAGTAGGTCCGCCTTGCGGCCCATGAGCGCCGCGTGGTCGGCGGAGGTGCCGTTCCGGCGGAGCACAGCCAGGTCGCCGATCAGTGCGCTGACCTCGGCGATAGAGGGGCGTGACATGTGTTTCCTTCCGGTTTCAGGCATGGCAGGGGTAGGGACGTGGCGCGAGGCGGTCACGCCGACCGTGGGAGAGGGAACGCGGTTACTCGGTCACCGGGCGGACGTTGGGCACGGCGACGGCAGCGGCCACCCCGGCGGGCTCGACAGCGGCGACCGGCCGGAAGGAGTCGAGGCGGGGCAGTTCCGGCACCAGGGCGGACGTGGCGCGGCATACGGCCGCCGCCGCGTCGAGGGTGAGGTGAGGGGAGCGGGCACGCGACCAGCCGCCGGAGGAGTCGCCGAGGATCGCGACGCCGGGGCGTTCGGCCGGGATGGCGGTGGCGGCGAGCGCCGCTTCAGGGGAGATGTCGGCCAGTGCCATGTTCGCCGAGGACTCGTCGTTGACCCGGTGGCAGACACGGCCGGTGAGCTGGGCCCGGAGCATGGTGGCGCCCTTGCCGAGTTCGGAGCCGAAGCGCTGCCCGCACACCTCCAGGTAGATGCCGGCCGCGCGGCCGAGCTGGGCGATACGGATGAGCTTGGTGACCATCGCGTCGCGGCGCTTCTCGTCGTCCCTGCTGGCCGCGAGGAAGAGTTCCGCGACCTCGTCCACGACGATCACGACCGGCACCGGCCGCACCTTGTCAGGCAGCCCCCACACGTCCGAGGTGAGGACGGTGTCCGGCTCCACCGAGGCCAGGCCGATGAGACGGAACCGTGCCTCCATCTCCTCCAGCAGGGCGTCAAGGAGTTCGTTCGCCCGGTCCGGAGTGTCGGCAAGGGCGGACAACCGGGGCGCGAACGGTGCGAGTTCGACGCCCCACTTGCAGTCGATCCCGACGAGGACGACCGGTTGCCGGGCCAGACCGCACAGCAGGTTGCGCAGGTAGACAGACTTGCCGGACTGCGTGGCGCCGAGGATGAGTTCATGCGGCACGGCACGGAAGTCCCGTACGTGCCAGCGTCCGTCATCCCGCAGCGCCAGCGGCAGGGAGAGCGGACCACTGCTCTGCCGTGACCGGGCGGGCCGCACGTCTTCGAGGACGTCCCAGCCGATCAGCCGCAGTTCGAGCCACCCCGGCTTGGTCGGGCGGATGTGCACGGCGTGCGCGGCCCAGGCATGCCGCAGGCGGTCCGCGGAGGCGGTGAAGTCATCCGGGGCCTGCCCGGACGCCATGCGCAGCCGCATCACGAGTCCGGACCCGGTCGGCCGCGGGAACGACCGGTGAGGCGGTACGGGCGTCGCTTCCCTTCCGATCATCCGGGCGGTGGCCCGGCGGACGGCCGAAGCCTGGACGGTCAGGCCGCAGGCGTCCATGGTGGCCCGGTACGTGGTGAGCACCCGCAGTGCGACGAACGGATAGCCCACGAGCCACCAGAAGACGGCCGGCATACGGCGCCGCAGGACCAGCAGCCCGACCATGGCCAGAAGGCACAGTGCCAGCGTCCAGACGGATTCGGTCATGGTGATCAGCCCTGCACCGACGCCGGGGCGTTGACCATGACGGCGTCCGCCCGGTAGGCGATGCCGTGACGCATCCGCCCGCCGAACTCGCTCTCCCAGGGGCGGGCGACGAGGCCGGACATGATGACTGGAGTGCCCATCACCAGGCCCTCACCGATGCCCTGCTCGGGAACGGTGACCTTGATCATGTCGGAGCCGCCCTGCGCGATGAACACCAACTCCAGCACCATGAGCCGCTGGTTGGTGACCGGGTCCACGGCGATCTCGCCGGTCTGACGGTCCTTGACCTTGACCTCGGGCAGCTTGGTGACGAGCAGCGTCGCGGTCGAGACGTCCACGGGGATGACACGCATTCTTGGACCTCACTGGTTGACGGTGCCCTTTGACCGGCACCGTTCCGATTGGATACCCCCCTAGACAGCAGGGGGAGTAACCCGCCCTAACTGTCTAGGGGGGTTGACGGCAACCATAGACCGAAGCCCCATCAACTGTCTAGGGGGGTATACGAGTGGGTCTCGGCAGGCGTGTCCGCGTTACGGCAGCACCCAGTGCAAGGCGGTGGCGTCATCGCACACCTTGCCCCGTGGCCAGCGCCGTCCGACAGGGTCGCCGGCCTCAGCTTCCCGGACACGGCGGATCAACTCGGCAGGCCCCGACGAGTCGAGAACAGCCAGGACCTCATCCCACGCCATGAGTGCGAAGCGGTCAACAAGCCGTGTCGCTCCGTCGCTCAGCAGCGTCACGGAGGTCAGGGACTCCAGCGGCATTACTCCCGTGAGGGCGTGCTCGGCCGCGCGCGGATCGGGCCCAGCGATCCAGAAGCCGTCCGGCTGGTTGCGCAGTCCCGTCAGCGCGTCGCGGTACTCGGCCAGGGCCGCGGCATGTTCAGGCGAACCGGTGGGAAGCGCGTCGACCGGTCCACGGAGCCGCCTGCCGACGTCGTCCAGGCGCCGGTCGGTGACGACGGTCGCCCCCGTACCCCTGCCCGCGAGGAGGAGTGAGGAGTCACCGAGGACCAGGTACTCCAGAGCCTCCGTACCGGCTCGCACGGCGACGACCGTACTGGTCGGACTGGCGCGATGGACCAGGTCGCAGACGTCCTCGTGCAAGGACCTGACGGTGCCGATCGCGTCGGCCAGGCAGTCAGCCAGCGGCCGGGTCGGATGCGCGGTGATGGTGCTCAGCAGCAGCCCGCCCAGCGTCGCGGCGAACCAGGCGACGCCGTGCGTGCAGCCGGTTTCCGCCTCGGCGACGCCGGCGCCGTCCAGGAGAACGGCAGCTCCGGGTGCGGCAGCGGCGAAGTCCTCGTTCTCTCCGTCCGGCTCCGCGGGCAGCGAGTCGAGGGTGACCCTCACGCCGCCGACTCCTCGTCGTGCCGGTAGAGGGGGGTGAGCAGCTCGACGGATCGCGGTTCGCTGGTCTCGGGGTCGTACTCCACACCGACCAGGGTGGAGAAGCGATGCTCACCCACCTGCCCCCACACCGCGTTCAGGTCGGAGGCGAGCAGTTGCACGACGCCGAGGGAGCCCTGCGTGTGGATACCGGCGATGGCGAGCAGTGAGCCCTTGCCGTCGGGGCGAGCCAGCCTGCCGACGTATCCGACGTCGTACGGACGCGCCGGATCACTGTCCTGCCCCGACCGGTACACCGTGCCCGTCTGCTGATCGGCGAGCGTCCACGGCCCGTCTTCCGCCCGTTCCCAGCGCAAGACGGGATCTTGGGCGTACGTGTCCCACATCTGCTGAGACATACGCGGGCCGCAGACGACGACCAGGCCGTCACGGTCGAGGTCGATCTCGCCGATCACCGGCACATGCTCCGAGGTGACGTCGAGACCGTACGACCGGGCGAGGTCTTCAAGACGCTTGCCCGAGCTGACGTCGTCCACGGCGACGACCGTGCGCCCGCGTTCGTCGTCGCGCCGCAGGGGCGTGGCGACGATCACGGAACCGTGCCCCAGGAAGGCACCTTCAGGCGCCGGGCCGGTGTGGCGGATCTGATGGATGCGGCCACGACTCAGACCGGCCTTGGTGGCGATCTGCGCGTACGACAGCCCTTGCGCGTGAAGGTCCTGGACCACGCGACGACGGAGCCGGGCGAGTTCGGTCACCTCCTGCTGCGCGTCGGCCAAACGGGTCGTGACCTCACGCAGCAGCAGATAGGGATCATTGATCGCCATGATGCGCCGCAGATCGTCCGACATGACCTCACCTCCCAGGAGTACCCAGGAGTCTAGGGCTCTAGACAGAACGGGCGCGAGCCGACGACCGGAGCGAACACCCACCACATAGAACCCGGCTCGACGGCGAGGCACTCCACGAGGGCTCATCCGCCACTGCCCGATGCGCGGCGACGGCGACGTATCGCCGGCGTCCAGCGAGCCATCAAGCACTCACCCGCACCAGGTCCGCCCAGACGCAGCGTGCGCCGTCAGGCCGATCCTTCACGCCCCAGCCCTTGGCGCAGGCATTGACCAGTCTGAGCCCGCGGCCCCCCTCCTCGGCCAGGCCGACCATGCCGCACACCATGGGCTCGTCGTCCCCGCCCTGGTCCGTCACCTGGATACGCAGCAGATCGTCGGCGAACTCGACAACGACGAGGAACCAGCCGCGATACCAGCCGCTGCGCGTATGCCGGACGGCATTGGCCGCCAGCTCACCGACGACCAGCACGGCATCCTCGACCATGCTCGCCTCCTCACCCTCCAGCAGCGCGGCGACGAAGTGACGGGCCTCAGCGACCTGCCATGCCTGACCAGGGAACAAACGAGCCCACTTATTGCGCATGGGGAACTCAACTCCTCAACGTCTAGGGGCCTAGACAGCACAACGGGCAGAGTATTCCCATGCATCAGCACAGACTAGCCATGCCGAGGAATTATTCCTCTAACGAGTGGTGGAGTCCCCCAGGTCCCGGAACTCCTTCATCACTTGGAGAAGCAGCTCCCGCACCTCGGACCCGAAGACCGCCGCATCCTCGAAACGGCTGAACGTCTGCTCGTATCCGGCCACTTCAGAGGCAGCGTCCTCGACCTGCTCACCCCGGAAGGTCTCGATGACCACAGCTCGTGAGTCGCACAGGGTGAAGCCGTGCCGAGGCATCAGCGGCACGGGCCGAGCCCACGGGATGACACCGAGGCGGACCGTACTCAGACTCTCCACCGCCAACAGCCGATCGAACTGGGCCAGCATCAGCTCCGGACTCCCCGGCCACGTCCGCAGCACACCCTCAGTCAGCACGAACACCGACTCACGCCCCGGCTCGTAGAGAAGGCTCTGCCGCTCCACCCGCGCGGCCACAGCCCGACCAACATCTTCCGGCGTCGTGTCAGGGGCGCTCGCGAAGACATGCCGGGCGTACTCGGCAGTCTGAAGCATGGCCGGCAGAACAACACACTGAAACGAGCGGACCAGCCGAGCGGACCGCACCGCCTCATGGAGAGCCGCCCCAGCAGGAACCGCCTCATCACCGGACACCCGGGAAGCCTCCGGTGCAGCCATCACCGCGACCAGGAGGTCACGCACCTCACGCGCGGTCGACTCGTCCAGACCGAGAGCCTTCGACAAGCGGTCCAGGACATCGAGGCTGGGGACCATCCGCCCGTTCTCCACCTTGGACACAGCCGGCTGACCTACCCCGGCCCGCTCCGCCAGGACAGCACCCGTCAGGCCAGCCTCCGCACGCAGTCCCCGAAGACGCACCCCAAGCGCCTTCATCAGCTCTCGCCGCTCACTCCCCATGCCAGGGTTCTACACCACGAGACAGCCCGGCACCGGACCGCGGAAGCTCATCACCACCAGCAGCGACCATGATTCAAACTTTCTCTACTGGTTCAAGGCGGCTCGCTCCGCTCCCCGCACGCGGCCCGGCCCCCGGCCGGGCCTGCGCTCCTGTCTCCGCCCCGCTCCAGCCCGGCCGGCGCCCGTGCCGCGCGCTACAGCAATCAGCCGCCTGATGCCAGAGAAGGGGTACGTCGTGGCTGGGGCGGTCGAAGATCATGGCCCCAACGTCGTGCTTTACCGGGCAGGTCCACAGACTGCCCGACGCGCCGGAAGCTTACGGGGCCATGATCACTCGCGCCAAAGCAGCTCCAGCCCAAAGCCGCTGCGCCGACCCGGGTGCCTACTCCTGGGCGTCGAGCTCTTCCTCTACGAAGGCCCGAGTAAGCCCAGCCACCACCGCTCCGATGATGATCTTGATCAACGGAATGATCTTCTTCATCTTCCCACTTCCTAACATCTGCCAGCGGATCTCCTTGACCCGGTATCACCCTCCCGCTCACCTTCAGGCAGGCGTACGCAACTAGTTGGTTATTGATGAAAGTTGACCCCTGTAGACATGGCAGAGGAGGCGCTTTGCTTGCCATACTTGACCCTGCCAGAAGGGGCAGCACCTCTTTATTCAACTCGGGTTTCCGACCAAAAATCTTCAGGCATCTACATCTAACGTAAAAGCAACCAGTGATTCGGAGCTAAAAATGATCCACCTTCCAAGCGAAAAGGATTTAACTCCAGGAGTCCATCGAAATCTAGTAATCAAGTTACACGAACTCTATAGGAGAGCCGGATTCCCCGGCATCAAATCCATCAGCAACGCTTCAATTCACCTTGGCGATAATTGCGACATCATTTCACACCAAGGGGCTTCAAATATTCTCTCCGGTAAGTCGATCCCGAGATGGAATAAGCTAGAAGCCCTCGTTCTAGTCCTGGCCGGCCTAGACGTAAGCAGACCTGAACCTCGAAAAGTTGCTCAAGAATTCCACACTCTTTGGATTCCGCTGGTAGAAGGAACACCGGTCTCGCACCCGGCTCTCGACCACAGCCATAGTCTGCCCGCGCGCGAAAAGGCAGAGATTACTTCTCCTGCGCCGGCCGCCTTGGAACCCCCCGCCATCTTCACGCCCCCGCAAGTTAGACGAACTATCTCAACCAGACTAAAGAGAGACCTCAGACTTGAGGTTGGCGGGAAGTGTCCCGTCCCTCACTGTCAAAGTGCGACTATCGAATTGGCGCACATCACCTCAATAGCGACGGGAGGGAATAATAGCTTTGGGAATCTACTCTTCTTGTGCCCGAACCATCACCGGCAGTACGAAACCGGAGGATTTCCAGAGCAGGACATGCGCCTAATTAAGGCCCGCCTCGCCTGGAGCCTCAACCGTTACACGCACGACGAGCTTATTTGGCTAGGAGTATTTTCCAAGCGTGGAGGAACCCATTTCATTCACCCTAGAAGGGGTCGTATCTCCTTGCGAACCCTCGAATCCGACGGCTACGTTAGATTGGTCGAGGCCGGGTCAGAAGATTCGGAAGAATCAACAGATACTTGGTGCCTAACTGAGATCGGCGCTCGCTTGGCAAATGTGTGGACCGATTCCGGCGCTCCTGCTATCGATATCGCATAGCAACTTGAGTGAGCATGCCCTATCTACGGCCACTCGGGGAATCAGGCCGACAGGCGGGCACCAATGCAGCACATCGGCCCCTGACCATTTGACCTGGTCAGGGGCCGACTGCTTTGAGAACGCTCAAGGTATCGACATCTCCATGAGGCTCTGCCGACTCGCGCTTTTACGGGAAACGCTTGAACAACCTCCCAACATCACGCGCCGCAACCTCAATTGTGCTGGACCCCTGACGTTCATACCACTTATCGGTGTAAGGAACCGGATGCCCAACAGATTTCACGGTAAGCAGCAAAACGGGTTTTCCGTGGTAGTTCGCGGGACGCATGTCGCGGAGTACCTGAGACTTAAGGTCAGCCTCCAGGCCGGACGCTCTCACCTTCTCGGTGAAGAAACTCATGTACCCGTCAAGGGAGCCACCGTGTTGTTGGAACTCGTGCTCGACTCCAGTAATCCAAAAGTCACCGTCTCGAACTGCTGGGGCTCCGTACAGGCTCCGAACCCTGTCCGCATCACTCCTCGTGTCGGCAATACCGATCACGACATATCCCACAGTACCGTCGCCATCGTTTGCGATGGCCGATACCGCCTTCAAGATCCGCTCGAAACCGCGAGAGTCGAAATTCCCATTGCCATCGAGAGAATGCAATCCCTGCTTCAACTCAAAGAGGCTGTGCTCAGCGAGGGCAGCACGAAGAAGCCGATGAATCCTAGCCTCATTCGCCTCAAACAGGACATCCCGCTGACTACTTTCCGGAACCGTAAGATCCCTGAGAACTCCCGCCACAGCAGACACGTTATCCCGCTTGTTCTCTGCGGACCAGGTGCCCCCGCCGGCGGTGATGTTAAGAATTCGATCACCGATTCCATCGAGGGCTTTGACCATCTTCCCGGAATCGCTAATTGATCGATTCTCACGAATCAACAAGGTATAGAGGGCCAGGAAAATAGTCGCATAATAGCGTGGCACGCGTTGCCGAGGAGCTTTGAATACTAGCTGAGAAAAACTCTTGCCGGACTCCTTGAGGAGATCTTCCAGGACACTGTGGACATGTTCAAATCGACCCTTAATGAGGTCTGCGCCCTCTCGCTGCACAGAAGATTCAATGCGATCTCTCCTGCGCTCCTTTGAATCCCCGGGCTTGATTCCATAATACTCGTCAAGGGTTTCAGATGCGTACCTGGGAACGCTATCCAAAATCATAGTTGCAAGCAGGTCAGCAACAATCTCTTCGTCTCGCGACTCTCTAACTTGGTCCTTCTCCAAGATCTTGTGACGCACCCAGAATACATCTTCAATGAAGACGCCTGGACCATTTCGATCGCTCGAAATACTGATGGCAGGCATACCAGTAAGGGCCACCAGATCCCGAACCGATGTATCACCCCTTACAAAGGAGGATACTTCACGGACGAGGTCAGCAAAATTTGATACGGCTCCGGCTTGGCGAATCTCCTGCCGGGAAAGGTAGCGTCCGTTGGAATTGATCCTCCGGAATACCTCTTCCACGATCTCTTCGTCAGGAGCTCGATAGGTCGACATCGGAAGAACGTAATTTGCAATGCTAACGCATTCTCGACGGTCGAGCACTGGCAGACGCTGTTCGAGTTTCCCTTCATCCCGCCTCAGCTTTGTTTCAGCGAGCGTTTCAAGATCGAAGTAATAGCCATCCAGCGCATACTGGTTCTCAATGAATGAAAAGATAGCATTCAGCCGTTGCAAGCCATCAATGATTTCGAGAGTGGCCTTACCTCCAATGGTCCGCTCGGCAGTCAGGACAAGCGGAACGGGCAACTGCTTACGAAGAGAATCAATGAATGCCGCTTTTTCGCTAATCGCCCAAACAAGCTTTCGCTGGTAACGCCTGTTAACAACGAAAGACTGATTCACATAGCTGTTGTACAGCGTTTGAATGTTTTCGCCTCGGACGATCAGGTTACTGCTCAGCTCGGCCATCGATTCTCCACAAGTTGTACCTCAACGTGATCCTCCGCTGAGCAGATGGCGCGTTCAGGCGAAGAGCAGCCTCCTGACTCTGCCGCAAGGACGCTACCAGTCACCCTCACTGCGAGGATGGCTCATCTATGAATCGGGTGGGCGGGCGGTGGATCGGACGTGCCAGACCCGTGCCAGATGGTGCAGGGAACCACGGGGAACACCGGGGAGCCAGTCGATCGCTGGCCAGGTGCCGACACCGCTCCGTCGCAGGTCGGTCCCGGTGCATGCTCCAGATGCCCTTAGCTTTCCAAGCTGAGGGTTCCGGCACCGTCCGCGCGTGCCGGCCGTCGTGGCTTGCTCTGGTCGACGACTCAGGCAGCGTGGTGGAGGCCGGTGGGGGTGCAGCGAGGCACACGCGCGCCTGGTCAGTCGGCGCGCCCACCGTCATGGCTGACTTTCGTCGGCTGGGGTTCGTGCCACTACCGGGCCAGATGTAGGGGTCAGTCACGGTCAACGCCGGTGTCCTGCGGTCGAGTACCCGTCCCCTTCCTCGGCCGGCAAAGTCGCAGCTCAGCCGCAAGATCACCCAGCCTCTCTCCTAAAGTGGTTGTCCGGCGCGCTTACCGGGTCCACACCCGCTGGAACTCCTCCCCCGCAATGGGCTCCAGCGGATCCACTTCGGGATCGATCGCCTGGTCTGTCAGGCCGCCGTGCCCGTCCTCCAGGTGCTCCCAGCTGTACCGGTGGAGTTGGCCGGCAGGAGTCAGCTCGGCTTGCTTGATGACGATCAACTCGCCACGGTCGGGCACGGCCTCCACGTACCAGAGGCCGCCTTCCTCATCAGCGTGGCGGAAGTGGCGCCGCGAGGTGGCGCCCTCATCGAGTGCTCGGAAGTACGCCAGGCTCTCTGCTTTGATGCGCTCCAGGTCGACCACAGGATCATCGTGCCAGCGAGCGCATGCGGTTGCACCGTTCTGACATCCACAGGTGACATCAACGGCCCCGGACGCCAGCACTCCCAGACGATCCTGAACGGCAGGCGTGGTCAGGCGGCTCCCCGGCAGTGCCGAGGAGTGATCGAACTCCTAAAGCGGTACTCATCGCGGTATGACGAGTCGGAGCCAGCCAGCGAGCGCGGTGAAGTCGGCGTCCGTGAGGCCTTTGGCCGGGTCGACGCGATGAAGCAGTGACGGCCCGGAATGACTGGCATCGACCCACAGACGATCCATGGCACTGATCTCGTCGTCGACCCAGATGAACGGTCGGCCATTGGCCCACTCGACGAGGTGTCGGGTTTTCCAGTGCAGGCCACGCGGGCCCTCGTCGGCGTGAGAGGCCGACCACTCCACCAGGGGCAGCCTGGGTAGTCCGATGCGTGGGGAGACGACCTCGTTCGCATCCTCCATCCAGGTCGTGGCCCACACAAGATGGCATCCCAGGGCTGTGAGGCGAGATCCGAGCTCAGGGTCGAGTCGCGTCAGCAGCGGGTTTCCCGAGACGTCCGTGGCAGCGGCTTGAGGGCGACCGGACGACAGCCCGAACGGGATCAGTGGACCGTCAACGTCGAGGAAAAGGAGGGGACGCTCCGTCGCGCTTGTCACGACGGCACGATAGCCCTGTGCAGTAGGAGAACGGCTCCCCCATCGCTGGGCCGTCCTGGGTCGCTCAACAGTGGCCAATGACGACCAACGACGACCACCAGGCGCACGGGAACGCTGCCCCTGACCAGCAAAAACCCAGCTCCTGGAGATCCCCGGCAAGACCCAGGACAAGAAGACAGGTCTTGCCCGCCTGACTAGTAGCTTCATTGCTTCGCCGTTAGCGCTCTGAGTAAATTGAAACCCTGCACTTTCCAGAGGACTTAGCCATACGCAAGGCGATGAAACTTTCTCGCAGCGTTCTCCCAACACCGACAGAGAACGTGAAGTGTCCAGGCTGTTGCAATGCTTCGAGCGCATCACGCAATCGAGTAGTGGAGTCTTCGCTCAGCTGAAGCATAATACTATCTCCTCCGGTCGACATTACTGTCACTCCGGGAACTCTAGATGCACTACCAGCCACCTTTTCCACGGCGAGAGAAATCATTTTGGAGGTCCGCACGAAGCCAGCGACATCATTTGCCAAGAGATGGGACTCGATCTTACTACCTACATCGTCACCATCTACGATGGCGAATAGCAAGGGATGCACCTTTCTTAGGATTCCCAATGCACTTCTCAGAAGTGCATTAAATATAGTCGACCACTGATGTCGAGGTAGACAAAAGGGCTCCAAGCGAAAATGCCAACGAACTCGGAGCCGAGATGAACAGGCGGCCTTCAGGGGCAGATCCGTGAGCGCTCGCCTGAGTGGACAGATAGAAATCCCAATATTGAACGATGTCTTTCAATAGTTCACTGTATGCAGATCGATCATCTGGGAAGGTCGGCGCCATGCACCGGTAGACGAGTGCGCTGCTGCAGATATCGTGTGCTCCCACTGCATATCTGCCGTTCTGACCTTGGGTACCTTGTGCTGCTTCTTGGGCTTCCGTAATCACGTTCGGGTTATTGGTGATATTGAGAATCAATGCATGCCTATTTGGACTCTGCCCGCCAGCCGGATGCAGTGAAACTGTGTCGCGACGAATGATTGACGCAAGTTGATAGCCTGCTTGTGTAGTTTGTGGTCCGCTTGGGGTTCCCTTCAAGACCAGCGGCGGCAGTGTCAAGTTCGGTCCCGAACTTGACACCTGATGGACTGAGATTTGCTGAAACTCAAACACTCGCAACTGGGCGCCCTGCGCCTTGAAAATTCGCTGCCCTAGCCGAAATGCGTTGGCTAGGCCACAGGCAAGATAGAAGGAGATGTGGCTTGAATTCTTCGCTTCCTCTTCCTTCAACCTCGCTTCAATCACCCGTTGGGTGAGGCCTGCTCGCGCATCAGAAGTGAGACCTGGATGCAGCTCGTCCACATTCACATAGAAAAAACTGATGTGGCGACTTTTCGCCGCTGAAGAATGCTCGATCAGCCTGGTATCGGACCACCCTGATGTGGGTGTGGGTTGCAGAAAAACAGCCACGCCGACTCCAGTACGGCCATGAAGGTTCAGCCAACTTGTTGCCAGGATGAGAAATCCGACGATCAATATCACCGTCAGTGTCGCCGTCTTCCCTGGGATCAACTTCAGCAACTCAGGGAACGTTCCAGCCACCAAGGCTGACCCCAGAGCGGCAAATAGGGCAGATACAATTGCCCGATCTTCGTTGATCCTTCGGTATCCCCTGCGGATCCGACCAGCCACCAGCACCCTCCGCGACGCTCCCGCATCTTGCTTGAGGCTCAAGGTACCGGCCATCTGCGCGTGTTGCATTGACCAAGCCCATACCGGAAGCATGCTGCACGAGCTTGTGTGCGGTGCAAGGCGGACGCCAGCGCGTCGGAACGGACATGGATCGAGCCCATCTGGCGCCGCTTCTACATCGAGGCTGGACATCAACGACGTCACACGGCGGCAGCCGCGAGCGGCCTGCGGCGGACCCACCTCTTGTGCAACCACGGCTCACGAAGGCTTGTTGGTCCTCCGAGAGCGGTGCTTCGGACCGTGGACTATCCGTGGACTCGTTCGGCCCGGTCTGCCACACACAGGGCCGTGACCTGCTGCGCTGGCTGCGTGGCAAGCGGCCTCCGGAGCCGTGTGCGCAGGTTCGAATCCTGCCGGGGGCACTTCGCAGGAAGTGCCTGAAGACCCCGCCACCAGCGAGTTCGCTGGAGTCGGGGTCTTTGCGTTTGTGCAGGCGGATGCCGCCCCGAGCAACCGTTTGTCAGTGGTCAGGCAATGGCGACGTCACCCACTTGAACGGCCCTTCTACAGGTCGGGGGTCGTTCCTCGGGTTGCTGAGGCGGCCTCGGCGAGCCGGTGTTGCGGTTCTCTGCGTCCGGCCCACCTCGGGGGAGGATGCGAGGTGGATGAGTGGCATGAGTGAGCCTACCGGCAAGTACTCGATCACCATGCCGCGTGATATCGCCGAAGCTGCCAAGGCCCGCAGTGGTCCCTCGGGGCTGTCCGCTTACGTCGCCGCAGCCGTCGCGCGTCAGATCGAGCGGGACAACCTCAACGAGCTCATCACGGTGGCGGAGGCCGAACACGGCCCCATCACCGATGAAGAGGTTCAGGCGCTGCGCGACCAACTCCACGAAGCTCGGGGGCACCAGGCCCAAGGTGGGGCGAGCGCCGCGTGACCCGTTCCCCCGCCGCCCCTGGTGGCACCCTGGTCCTCGACAGTGAAGGGCTGGCCAGGGCAGTCCTGCGCGACCGTACGGTCACCGGTTGGCTCGCACTCGCCCGCGCCGACGACCTACGGGTGATCACTTCCGCGGCCACCCTCGTGGAAGTGATTCACCCACGGATCAACCGCCCAGCCCTGGAATGGACCTTGTCCCGCCTCGTCGTCGAACCGGTCACCGAGTCCCTCGCCCGTCACGGCGCCGACCTCCTCGCCGACGCCGGACTGCACGGGCGCAAGCACGCCATCGACGCGATGCTCAGCGCCACGGCGCTGGTCGCCCCCGGACCCGTCACCGTTCTCACCTCCGACCCTGAGGACCTCGCCGCGCTCTGCCGCGGGCGCGTCACCGTCATCAAGATCTGAGGACGCGCCGTCCGTCCGATGCCCCCTACGTCATGTGCCGTTGGTTCTTCGTCCGGTGGCCGGCTCGTCTCGTGGGCATGCCGCGGGCGGTCCCGGGGAGTGGGTTGCTCGGGTTCGTCAGCGCGGCCCCCGGCGCGGTGGCCGTAGTTCTCGGGTCGCTTGATTGATCCGTCTCTCTCATCCGTACCTCCTCGCGTACGAGCTGTCCGTGTCGTTCGTGTTGTTCGTGTCGCTCTGGAGGTGCCATGCGCGTGTCCCGCAGCAGGGTCGGGGTTGTCGTCCTGTTCGGCGTGCTGAGTCTGACGCTGACCGCGCTCGCCTTTCCGTCCGTGGTCGGGCTGGAGGGCAAGGACGGTGGTCAGGACCGGGTCGTCGCCAGTACGCGGTTCGGGCCGGTGACGGAGGCGGACCGTGACTTCGTGGTCAAGGTGCGGGCCGCGGGGCTGTGGGAGTACCCGCTGGGCGAGCTGGCGATGAGGCGGGGGACGACGAAGGCGATGAGGGAGGCCGGCAAGCATCTGGTGGTCGGGCACGCGGGGCTCGACGCGGCCTGCCGGCGGATCTCCCAGGAACTGGGCATCACCCTGCCCAACAAGGCCAGTCCGCAGCAGCAGGGGTTCGTGAGCGCGGTGGCGGCGAAGCGGGGGAGCGACTTCGACGCGACGGCCGTGACCATCATGCGGGTCACGCACGGGCAGATCTTTCCCGTCATCGCCAATATCCGGGCCACGACGCGGAACACGATGATCCGGGAACTGGCCGACCTCGCCAACGACACCGTCCTGGACCACATGACCGTGCTGGAGGGGACGGACCTGGTCGGGTACGGGGAGGTCAGTTTCCGGCAGACCGCGCCGGCCAAGCTGCCCGAGGACCGGACCACTCCGCCGCCGCCCCAGCCGGGCGAACCGGTCGTCGTCCTCACTCCGCGTCCGGATCTCGGTGTGCGGACCGGCGGTCCGACGCAGGCCCCGGCGCCGGCGCCGTCACCCTCCGGTTGGGCGGGGGGATGAGGGGCTGGTGCCGGTGGTATCGGCATCGGCATGGTGGTGTCGTTTCGTGCCGTGGGATGATCCTGGCCTGCAGGAGGAAGAGGACATCGTGAGCGGTGCCGGGCCGGGCAGCAGTGGGACGCCGGAAGAGGTCTGGCAGATGTTCCTCGACGACAGCGAGGACGCCATACGGGTCTCCGCGCCCCGGGAACTCTCCGCGCGGGATCGGGAGCGGGACTCGCGCCCTGCCGCTGAGCGTGTCCCGGCCGCGGACTCCGTCGGGGAGCTGTGGCGGCCGGAGGTGCCTCGGAACTGGCCTGCCTGGCGCGAGTTGGACAGCCCGGCCCGGGTCCGGCGGGCCGCCCGGGTGTTCGTCGGCGCCGCCGCGGTCGTCGTCGCGCTCACCGCCTGGTCCCAGTTCGCCACCGGCTCGGGGGCTCCGGCCGACACGCCCGTCGACACCACCGTGCAGCGGGTGGAGGAGGCCCCGATCGGGCTGCCCACGGCCGCCGTGTCTCCTGCTCCGAGCGTTACGGCGCCGGTGACGGCCGCGTCCTGGTCGGTGGGCTGAGGGAGCGGGAGGGAGGGGGGAGGGGAGGAGGGGGAGGCGTGGCGGGCGAGGTCAGGCGCTGCGCTTGCGGGCGGCCGTCTTCTTGGCGGTGTTCCTCGTCGTCTCTGTTGTCCTCTCCTTCGTCTCCTTCGCCGCCGTCTTCTGCGTCGCCGTTCTCTTCGCCGCCGTCGTTCTCTTCGCCGGTTCCTTCTTCGGCTGCTGTTTCTTCGCCGTGGTGGCTGTTCCGGCCGACTTGGCAGCCGGCTTCTTCGACGCCGACGTACGGGACGAGGCGGTTCTCCGTTCGGGTGCCGCCTCGGCGGACCTGGCGGACTTGGCGGACTTGGCGGAGGCGCGCCGCGGGAGGGTCCTGACCTCGGCCTCCACTGCCTCCGCCGCCGTGCCCTCCTCTCCCGTACCTCCCTCCCCCGCACCCTCTTCCCCGCGCGACTCCCGTGCCGCCCGCACACTGTTCTCCAGGGCTGCCATCAGGTCCAGCACCTTGCCGGGCGTGGCCGGCTCGCGGGTCTCCGGCGGGGCCTCGCCCGCGACCTTCGCGGCGATGACCTCCTCCACGGCCTCGCGGTACTCGTCGTGCAGGTCGTCGAGGTCGATCTCGCCGAGGGTGTCCATCAGGGCGTCCGCGAGGTCCAGTTCTTGGTCGCGGACGGTGACGCCGGTCTCGGGGGCGACGCCCTCGGGGGCCCGTACCTCGTCCGGCCAGAGCAGTCCGTGCATGGCGATCGCCTCGTCCACCACCCGCAGCATCCCCAGCCGCTCGCGGCCCCGCAGCGCGTACTTCGCGATGGCCACGCGGTTGCTGCGTTTGAGGGCCTCGCGCAGCAGCGTGTACGGCTTCGCGGCTGGGGTGCCGCTCGCCGCGAGGTAGTACGCCGGGCCCATCTGGAGCGGGTCGATGCGGTCGGCCGGGACGAAGGCGACGATCTCGATGGTCCGCGCGGTCGGGATCGGCAACTGGGACAGATCCTCGTCGGTGATCGGGACGATCGTGCCGTCCGCGTCCTCGTAGCCCTTGCCGATCTCGGACTGGGTGACCTCGCGGTCCTCCAGTTCGCAGACCTTGCGGTACCGGATGCGGCCGCCGTCCTCCGTGTGGATCTGCCGGAAGGAGATCGAGTGGCTCTCGGTCGCGTTGACCAGCTTGATCGGGATACTGACCAGGCCGAACGAGATGGCGCCGTTCCAGATGGATCGCACGTGCCGCACCTTTCCGGGCGAAGGTCGAGCAGACCAAGCAGACCAAGCAGCTCGAACGCAGAGCGAACTCGGAGCAAGTGGACCGGGGTCAGTCCTCATCGCGTTTGTCGTGTTTGCCGTGTCTATCGTGTTTGCGTGAGATTCTCATCGTATGGCGCCTATCACGGAGGTGGACGGGCGGCGGGTGGCCCTCAGCAACCTGGACAAGGTGCTGTATCCGGCCACCGGCCTCACCAAGGCCGAGCTGCTGCACTACTACGCGACCGTCGCCGAGGTGCTGCTGCCGCATCTGCGGGACCGCCCGGTCTCGTTCCTGCGGTATCCGGACGGGCCGGACGGGCAGGTGTTCTTCACCAAGAACGTGCCGCCGGGTACGCCCGACTGGGTCACCACGGCCGAGGTGCCGAGGTCGGAGGGGCCGGCCCGGATGGTGCTGGTGCAGGACCTGGCGAGTCTGATGTGGGCGGCGAACCTGGTGACCGAGTTCCACACCCACCAGTGGGTCGCCGGCGATCCCGCTGAGGCCGACCGGCTGGTCCTCGACCTCGACCCGGGGCCGCCCGCCACGGTCGTCGACTGCTGCCAGGTCGCCCTGTGGCTACGGGAGCGGCTGGCGCGGGACGGGATCGAGGTGTACGCCAAGACCTCCGGCGCGAAGGGGTTGCATCTGCTGGCCGGGGTGCGCGGGGCCTCGTCCGAGCGGGTGTCGGAGTACGCCAAGGCGCTGGCGGTGGAGGCGGAGGCGGCCATGCCGGAGCTGGTCGTGCACCGGATGACGCGGAGCCTGCGGCCGGGGAAGGTGTTCGTCGACTGGAGCCAGAACGCGGCACGCAAGACGACGGCCGCCCCCTACACCGTGCGGGCCCGCGCCGAGCCGGCCGTCTCCGCGCCGGTGACGTGGGAGGAGGTGGCGGGGTGCCGCGCGGTGGACGAGCTGGTCCTCCTGCCCGGGGAGGTGGCGGCGCGGGTGGCCGAGTACGGGGATCTGCTGGCTCCGCTGTTCGACCGGCGGGCGGCCGGCGAACTGCCCTGAGCGGAACCAACGAACCGAACGAACCTGAGGAACCAGCGGAAGCCACCCTCCTGTCACCCGTGCCGCGCGGCTCAGACCCGCTCCCACGTGCGCCGGTCGCGGGCCACCGCGTGCAGTGCCCGGGCGTCGGCCGGTTTGAGTACGCCGCCGAGGCGGGCCAGGTGCTCCAGTTCCTCGTCGCGCACCACGCGTACCTCGCGGGGCGGGGCGGTGACCGTGACGCCGGCGGCGCCCACGAGGGCCAGGACCGGGCGTACCTCCGCGGTCAGGGCGTAGGAGGCGCGGTCGGCGTCGGAGCGTACCCGGCGCAGCAGCGGGCGCGGCTCGCGGCGGCCGACCGCGACCAGGGGGTCGGCGATACGGACCCGCTGCTTGCGGGCGTACAGCGCGTGCACGGCGTAGAGGCCGCCGGGGCCGATCATCAGGTGGTGGACGCGGTCGCCGCCGGGCAGCGGCACGGAGTGCAGGACGTACCAGCCGGCCCCGTCGAGCCGGTCGAGGGCCTCCCCCACCGCCCGTTCGGCGGCGAGGGCGCGGCGCCTGGGGTCGGCGCGCACCCGGTGCGACGGGCCGGGGGCGCGGTCCAGGGCGATCAGGAGGGCCTCGCCGGGCCGGTTGGGGGCCAGGTCGTCGTCGGGGTGGAGGGACAGGAGGGCCAGCTCGGAGCGGGTGGGGACGGGGGCCGGGCCGACCGTCACCGGGCCGGTGAGGAAGGGGGCGAGGGCGTCGAGGACGTCCTGCCTGCGGTCGTCGCCGAGGAGGTTGACGCGGGCGGTCTCACGGTCGTACCAGGCGATGCTCCGGCCGTCGGTGAGGCATACGTGGAGCCGCTCCTGTCCGTGCCGCCAGGTCGGTACGACGCGCAGTCCGCTCATGCCCATCACCCCCACGACCATGGGAACAGGCGAGGGCCTCCGGGGCAAGGACGGGGCATGGACGGGCGGGGAACCGGCTGGTGGGACGCGGGCCACCGCCTCCTCACCCGCACCCGGCCCCCTCACCCTCACCCCGTCCCCCTCACCCTCGCCCCCTCCCCCGTCTCCGTCCCCGATGGCGCAGTGAGACGGGCGGGCCCGGCACGCCGCTCCTAGGGTGGCGATCAGTCGCGTCCGACGCCTCGTATCCCATGGAGGTCCTCCCATGTCCCCGCGCTCCTCCTTCATCCGCCGTCTCGTCGTGACGACCGCCGCCGGCGCGCTCGCCGCAGCCGCCGCGGTCACCCCGGCCGCCGCAGGCGACGACCCGGTGGCCGCCGCGGTCACCCCGGCCGCCGCGAGCGACGACCCGGGCGGCGAGGCACCCCCCCGACAGAGCAGCCAGAACAGCCCGAGCGGACAGAGCGGCCCGACCACCCACCGCGGCGACAACGGCGGCGAAGGCGGCAGTGGCGGAGGCGGCGGCCAGGGCTCCGGCCGCTACCGCGGTGTCGTCACGGCCGGCAGCCTCGCGCTGCGCAGCGCGCCGAACCGCGGCTCGCAGATCATCCGGTACGCCCACCGGGGCGAGACGGTCCACATCGACTGCAAGACCGGCGGCGAGTCCGTGCAGGGCAACCCGCTCTGGTACCTGCTCACGGACGGGACCTGGGCGTGGGGTGCCGCCCGCTACATCGACAACGTCGGTCCCGCGCCGCGCTGGTGCTGACGGCAAAGACCGGCACAACCCGCACATTGGGTAAGTTCCGGACATGAAGAAGGCCGGACCCGGTATCACCGTGGCGGCGGCGGACGCGCCGACCCCCGTCGCCCGTCTCCCCCGGCGCCGCGGCATCGAACTCGCCCTGATCGTCCTGGCCGTCCTGCTCTCGGTGTTCGGCTACTGCAACGTGGGGCTGGCCCAGCACGGCACCCTCCCGCCCGGCGCCGCAGGTTACGGCGCCGGGCTCGGCGTCCTCGCGCTGCTCGCGCATCTCGCGGTGCGGCTGCGCGCCCCGTACGCCGATCCGCTGCCGCTGCCCATCGGGGTACTGCTCAACGGCCTGGGCGCGGTGCTGATCTACCGTCTCGACCTGGAGACGCCCGGGGACCGGGCCGCCCCCATCCAGTTGATCTGGTCGGCCCTGGGCGTGACGCTGTTCATCGTCATCGTGCTGATCCTGCGCGACCACCGGATGCTCCAGCGCTGCACCTACGTCTGCGTCGCCGCCGCGCTGGTGCTGCTGACGCTGCCGATCCTCTTCCCGGCGGTGAACGGCGCCCGCATCTGGATCCGGGTCGCCGGGTTCTCCATCCAGCCGGGTGAGTTCGCCAAGGTGCTCCTCGCGGTCTTCTTCGCCGCGTACCTGGCGGCCAACCGCAGCGCGCTGGCGTACGCGGGGCGCCGGGTGTGGCGGCTGCAACTGCCCACCGGCCGGGTGCTCGGCCCGATCCTCGCGGTCTGGCTGGTCAGCGTGGGTGTGCTGGTCCTGGAGCGGGACCTCGGCACCTCGCTGCTCTTCTTCGGCCTGTTCGTCGTGATGCTGTACGTCGCCACCGGCCGGCTCGGCTGGATCGCGGTGGGGCTGCTGCTGGCCGCCCTCGGCGCGGTCGCCGTGGGCTGGCTGGAACCGCATGTGCACAGCCGGGTGGAGGACTGGCTGCACCCCTTCGCCTCCATCGAGGCGGGCCAGGGCCCCAACCAGCTCGCCCAGTCGCTGTTCGCGTTCGCGGCCGGCGGGGTGACCGGCACCGGGCTCGGGCTCGGCCACTCGGTCCTCATCGGCTTCGCCGTCAAGTCGGACTTCATCCTGGCCACCGCCGGGGAGGAGCTGGGCTTCCTCGGGCTGAGCGCGATCTTCGTGCTGTACGCGCTGCTGGTGGAGCGCGGATACCGGGCGGGGCTCGCGCTGCGCGACCCGTTCGGGCGGCTGCTCGCGGTGGGGCTGGCCTCGCTGGTGGCGCTCCAGGTGTTCGTGATCGCGGGCGGGGTGACCGGGCTGATCCCGCTGACCGGCATGGCGATGCCCTTCCTCGCGCAGGGCGGCTCCTCGGTCGTCACCAACTGGGCGATCGTGGCCCTGCTGATCCGGCTCGGCGACTGCGCGCGCAGACAGCCGGCGGCCGCGTGACCCGGCACATCCGGCACGCCGCCGCCTTCTGCGTCCTGCTGCTGGCCGCGCTGCTGGTCAACGCGGCCCGGGTGCAGGTCGTCCAGGCACCGCGGTACGCCACGAACCCGGCCGACCGGCGGCCGGACATCGCCCGCTACCAGCAGCCGCGCGGCGACATCCTGGTGGCCGGCGAGTCGGTCACCGGCTCCCGGGACACCGGGGAGCACCTGCGCTACGAACGGACCTACGCGGACGGGCCGATGTACGCGCCGGTCACCGGCTTCGCCTCGCAGGAGTACGGCACGACGCTGCTGGAGCACGCGGAGGACGCGGTGCTCTCCGGCGCGGACCCGCTGCTGGCGCCGCTGCCGCTGTGGAACGACGTCACGCAGGCCAGGAACCCGGGCGGCGACGTGGTGACGACCGTCCACCCGGCGGCGCAGCGGGCGGCGTACCGGGGGCTCGGCGGGCGGACGGGGGCGGTGGCCGCGATCGAACCGGCCACCGGGCGGATCCTGGCGCTGGTGTCCACACCGTCGTACGACCCGGGGAAGCTGTCCGGGAACGGGAAGGACGCGCTGCGGACCTGGCGGCGGCTGAACGGCGACCCGGACCGGCCGATGCTCAACCGGGCGGTGCGCCGGACCTATCCGCCGGGGTCGACCTTCAAGGTGGTGACCGCGGCGGCGGCGCTCGACGCGGGCCTGGTCCGGGACCTGGACGCGCCGACCCGCTCCGCCGATCCGTACACCCTGCCCGGGACGCGGACGCGGCTGACCAACGAGTCCGAGGGGTGCCGGAACGCCTCGCTGCGGCAGGCGTTCGAGCGGTCCTGCAACACGGTGTTCGCGGGGCTCGGCGTGGAGGTGGGGGCGCGCGGGCTGACGGCCGCGGCGGAGCGCTTCGGGTTCAACGACGACCGGCTGCGCGTCCCGTTCTCGGTGGCGCCCTCCTCCTTCGACCCCTCGGCGGACCGGGCGCAGCTCGGGCTGTCGGCGATCGGGCAGTACAACACGCGGGCCACGCCCCTGCAGATGGCGATGGTGGCGGCGGCGGTGGCCAACGGGGGGCAGGTGCGCACGCCGTACCTGGTGGAGCGGACGACCCGGGCGGGCGGCGGCACGGTGGCGGCGGCCGGGTCGCGTCCGGTGCGCCAGGCGATGCGGCCGGCCACGGCCACCCGGCTCAAGGAGCTGATGACCGGGGTGGTGCGCAGCGGCACGGGGGCGAACGCGGCGATCCGCGGCGCGGTCGTCGGCGGCAAGACCGGCACCGCGCAGCACGGGGTCGGCAACACCGGTACTCCGTACGCGTGGTTCGTCTCCTGGGCGCAGGGCGCGCGCGACCTGGAGCCGAAGGTGGCCGTCGCGGCGGTGGTCGAGGGCGCGGCGGCCGACCACGGCGACATCACCGGCGGGGGGCTCGCGGCGCCGGTGGCACGGGCGGTGATGGCGGCGGTCCTCGACCGCTGAGCGCACCCGTCGTTCGCTCATATCTTTACTCGTGGTCAACAAGTCCCGCCCAGGGGATTGACGTCCTTGCTGACACGCAGTCTCATAAGACGAGCGAGTTTGTGTGACCGCGGGTAACCCGGTGGGTGCCCGAGCCGATTCCGCACGCATCCCGTACGACGAGGTGGGACAGCCATGACGACCCTGACGGAAGCCGACGCGCTCGAGGGCCTGCGCGACGCGCTCGGCCTGCTGAAGGACCGGGAGCAGGTGGCCGAACGGCTGCTCGACTCTTCCGCCAAGCACTCGTTCGACCCGGACAAGGAGCTGGACTGGGACGCGCCCTTCGAGGACGGCAAGTGGTTCTGGCCGCCGGAGCTGGTGTCGCTCTACGACACGCCCCTGTGGAAACGGATGAGCGAGGAGCAGCGCATCCTGCTCTCCCAGCACGAGGCCAACGCGCTGGCCTCGCTCGGCATCTGGTTCGAACTGATCCTGATGCAGTTGCTGGTCCGGCACATCTACGACAAGTCCGCGACCAGCGCCCACGTCCGCTACGCGCTGACCGAGATCGAGGACGAGTGCCGGCACTCGAAGATGTTCGCCCGGCTGATATCCCGCGGGGACGCCCCCTGGTACCCGGTGAGCCCGGCCCACCAGCGCCTGGGCCGTCTCTTCAAGACGATCTCGACCACGCCCGGCTCCTTCACCGCCACCCTGCTCGGCGAGGAGGTGCTGGACTGGATGCAGCGGCTGACCTTCCCCGACGAGCGGGTCCAGACGCTGGTCCGGGGCGTCACCCGGATCCACGTCGTGGAGGAGGCGCGCCACGTCCGGTACGCCCGTGAGGAGCTGCGCCGCCAGATGGTGACGGCACCGAAGTGGTCCCAGGAGTTCACCCGGGTCACCTCCGGCGAGTTCGCCCGGGTCTTCTCGGACGCCTTCATCAACCCCGACGTCTACACCAACGTCGGGCTGGACAGGCGCGAGGCGGTCGCCCAGGTCAAGGCCAGCGGCCACCGCGCGGAGATCATGCAGACCGGCGCGAAGCGCCTGACGGACTTCCTGGACGACATCGGCGTCCTGCGCGGAGTGGGCCGGCGGCTGTGGCGCTCGTCGGGGCTTCTCGCCTGAGGGGGTCGCTCGCGGTGGGCCAGCGACTACCCTGCGGGGCATGACCCCGCAGGTTCCCACCCCCGCCTACCGCCGGCTCAGCGTCGAGGAGCGCCGCGGTCAGCTCCTCGACGCGGCGCTCGCCCTCTTCGCGCACCGGTCGCCGGAGGAGGTCTCCCTCGACGACGTGGCGGAGCACGCCGGGGTCTCCCGTCCCCTGGTGTACCGGTACTTCCCCGGCGGCAAGCAGCAGCTCTACGAGGCCGCCCTGCGTTCGGCCGCCGACGAGCTGCGGCTCTGCTTCGACGAGCCGCGCGAGGGCCCGCTGCTGGTCCGGCTCACCCGCGCCCTGGACCGTTACCTCGCCTTCGTGGACGAGCACGACACCGGGTTCAGCGCCCTGCTGCGCGGCGGCAGCGTGGCGGAGACCTCGCGGACCTCGGCCATAGTGGACGGGGTCCGCCGGGCGGCCGCCGAGCACATCATGAACCACCTCGACGTCAACGATCCCGGCCCCCGGCTGCGGATGACGATAAGGATGTGGATCACGGCGGTGGAGGCCTCCTCGCTGATCTGGCTGGACGAGGAGAAGCAGCCCCCGCTGGAGGAGATGCGCGACTGGCTCGTGGAGCAGTTCGTGGCCGTGCTCTCGGTGACCGGGCGGCGCGATCCGCAGACCGGGGCGCTGGTCGAGGCGTTCGCGGCGGATGTCTGACACTGGTGCGGTGAAGAGCGAAGACACCCCCTTCGAGGGCGGCCCCATGGACGGCCGGGTACTGCCCGTGCTGGTGGGGATGACCGGGCACCCGCCGAAGACGTACCGCATCCCGGTGCCCGCCCCGGACGGCGGGCCGCCCACCGTGCTCGTCTACCGCCGCCTGCCCCGCGACCCCCAGCGCACGCTCGGCTTCGCCCGCTGGAAGTACGCCTACGCCCCCGGCGGCGTACCGCGCTCGCGGGCGCGGTGGCCTTGGTCGAAACCGGACCCGAAGCCGGACCCGGACCCGAAGCCGGACCCGGCTCCGCGGGCGGACCCGAGGCCGGGCGGGACGCGGCCCGGCGCGCCAGACGCCACGCCGGGCGGTGAACGGGACGACGCCGACGGGTGACCCGGTTGCGCCGAGGGGCGGACACTCGGCGCGCGCTGCGGCGCCGGACGTGGTGATGCTCGCGGTGCGGAGCGGACCGGCCGCTCCGGTACCGGAGGTGATGGCGTGTCAGGAAGGCTGCTCAGCCTGGTGTGTACGGCGGCGATGACGGCCGGGGTCGCCCTCGCGCCGCTGCCGGCCGCGGCCGAACCCGGGCCCGGGGAAGGGGCCGCCGCGCGCCCGGTGGCCGCGCTGCTGACGGACCTTCAGCGGCTGTACCGGGAGGCGGAGAAGGCCACCGAGGTCTACAACGGCACCGAGGAGAAACTCCGCGCGCAGCGCGACCGGGTGAAACGGCTGGACGCCGAACTGACGCGGGCCCGGCGCTCCCTGCGCGACAGCCGGGACGCCGCGGGCATGCTGGCCCGGCAGCAGTACCAGACCAGCAGCGACCTCTCCCCCTACGTACGCCTGCTGCTCGCCCGCGATCCGCAGCGGGCGCTGGACCAGGGCCGGGTGATCGGACGCGTGGCGCGGGACCGGGCGGAGACGGTGGGCCGGCTGGTCGGCGGCGAGAAGAGGGCGGCCGGGCTGGCCCGCGCCGCGCGCAAGGCGCTGGACGAGCGGCTCGTGCTCACCGAACGCCGCGAGCGGGAACGGGACGTGGTGCGCGAACGGCTCGGGGACGTCGAGGAGATGCTCTCCTCGCTGGACCGCGGGCAGCTCACCGAGCTGGCCGCGTTCGAGCGGGACGGCGTCGCGAAGGCGCAGGAGCGGTTCCTGGCCTCCGGCGCGCTCGGCGCCGGCGCGGGCGCCGCCGGCCCGGCCGACGACGGCAAGGGCGCGGGCGCTCCGGACGAGGCCGGCTGGGGCAGGCCGTCCGCCGGGGGGAACCGCGCGCTGCGGTTCGCGGTGGAGCAGCTCGGCAAGCCCTACGAGTGGGGCGCGGAGGGCCCCGCGTCGTTCGACTGCTCGGGCCTGACCTCGGTCGCCTGGCAGCGGGCCGGGACGCCGATCCCGCGCACCAGCCAGGAGCAGTGGGCCCGCCTGGACCGGATCGAACTGGATGAGCTGCGCCCCGGGGACCTGGTCGTCTACTTCCCCGAGGCCACCCATGTGGCGCTGTACCTGGGCGACGGGAAGGTCGTCCAGGCACCTCGCCCCGGAGCCCGCGTGAAGGTGTCGCCGATCGCCGCCAACCCCGTCCTCGGCGCGGTGCGCCCCGATCCGGCGGGGGAGCCGGTACGGCGGTACGCGCCGCCCAGGCTGCCCGCCGGCGCGGCGGACGGCACGGACCAGGGGTACGCCTCCGGTCAGGCGCCGGCCGCGGCCGAGACCTCGCTCAGGTAGTCCTCGGTCAGTCGCGGCTCGTAGAAGAAGTTCTCGAAGTCCGCCGGGTCGTCGAAGCCGCCGGCGAAACGGTCGGCGACGGGCGGGAGCTGACCGGCGGCACCGATCAGGTTCAGGACGTGCTCGGGGGGCGGGGCCAGCATCGCGTTGGTCCACTTGGTGACGTGCCGGGCGGTCTCCCAGTAGCGGTCGAAGGTGGCCCGCATCCAGTCGCCGTCGAACTCCTTGTCGCCGTGGTCCAGGATCGAGGCGAGGTAGGAGGCGGCGCACTTGGCGGCGGAGTTGGAGCCCTGGCCGGTGATCGGGTCGTTGGCGACGACCACGTCGGCGACGCCGAGCACCAGGCCGCCGCCGGGGAGGCGGCCGACGGGGTGGCGGACGGTCGGGGCGTAGCGTCCCGCGAGGGTGCCGCCGGCGTCGGTCAGTTCGACCCGGGTGGCCCGCGCGTACTCCCAGGGGACGAACCGCTCCATGAGTTCCAGGGTCAGGGAGAGGTGTGCCGCGGGGTCCTTGACGTCCTTGAAGACGTCCAGCGGGCCGCCGGGTATGCCCTCCCAGAACAGGATGTCGGCCCGTCCCGAGGTGGTGAGGGTCGGCATGACGAACAGTTCGCCGACGCCCGGCACCAGGTTGCAGCGGACCGCGTCGAACTCCGGGTGCTCCGGGCGCGGGCCCAGGCCGTGCACATAGGCGACGGCGAGGGCGCGCTGCGGTTCGCTGTACGGGGAGCGCGCGGCGTCCCGGCCGAACATCTGGACCAGTTCGCCCTTGCCGGCCGCGACCAGCACCAGGTCGTAGGTGCGGGAGAAGTAGTCGAGGTCGCCGACGGCGGCGCCGTGGATGACGAGCTGGCCGCCGCGCTGGGCGAAGGCCTCCATCCAGCCGGCCATCTTCACCCGCTGGTCCACCGACTGGGCGTGGCCGTCCAGCCTGCCCACCCAGTCGATGGCGCGCTGGGCGGGGCCCGGGTCGTGCGAGCCGGGGACGGCGACCGAGACGCCGAGACCCTTGATCTTCGGGGCCTGGGACTCCCAGAAGTTCAGCTTCAGGTCCCGCTCGTGCTGGAGGGCGGTGGGGAACATGCACTGCGTCGACATCACCCGGCCGGTGCGGATCTCGTCCGCGGTCCGGTTGGACATCAACGTGACCTCGTAGCCGTGCGACTGGAGGCCGAGGGCGAGCTGGAGACCGGACTGACCGGCTCCGACGACGAGTATCTTCCGCATGCGGGGGTGGTCTCCTACTCGGGTGTTTCGTCCAGCGCGTGGCCCACGAGGGCGAGGAGGGTCTCGATGGCCGAGATCCGGCGGCGCGCATCCATGATCATTACAGGTATGTGCCGCGGGATCGTCAGCGCCTCCCGTACGTCGTCCGGGTCGAAGCGCTCGCTGCCGTCGAAGTGGTTCACCGCCACGACGTACGGCAGGCCGCAGCTCTCGAAGTAGTCCAGCGCGGGGAAGCAGTCCCGCAGCCGGCGGGTGTCGGCGAGGACGACGGCGCCGATCGCGCCGCGCACCAGGTCGTCCCACATGAACCAGAACCGCTGCTGGCCCGGCGTGCCGAACAGGTAGAGCACCAGGTCGTCGTCGAGCGTGATGCGGCCGAAGTCCATGGCCACGGTGGTGGTGACCTTCTCCGGGGTGGCGGTGAGGTCGTCGGTCTCCTCGCTCGCCTCGGTCATCAGCGCCTCGGTCTGCAGCGGCGTGATCTCCGAGACGGCGGTGACCAGCGTGGTCTTGCCGACGCCGAATCCGCCCGCCACCACGATCTTCGTGGCGACGGGGGCCCGGCCCCGGTCCGTCTGCCAGGGCGGCGCGGACTCGTCGGGATCGACGACGAGCGGGGAGACGCCGAAGGCGGCGGCGTCGGAGACGGCGGAGTCAGAGACGGCGGAGTCCACTCAGCACCCTTTCCAGCAGTGCGCGGTCCGGACGGCCCGTGCCGTGGCCGGTCCCGGTACCGTAAACACGGATCTTTCCCTGGTCCGCGAGGTCGCTGAGGAGGACGCGGACCACGCCGAGCGGCATCTTCAGCAGCGCGGCGATCTCGGCCACCGTACGCATGCGGCGGCAGAGTTCGACGATGGCCCGCAGCTCCGGCAGCAGGCGGGCGGGCGACGCACCTGTCAGCTCCTTGCGCTCCTCACCGGCTCCGAGCGCGGCGGCGGCGGCGGTCCCGGCGGGGGCGGTGGCGGTGGCGGCCACCAGCGTCTCGACCAGCAGGACGTGCCCGAAGCGGGTACGGCCGCCGGTGAGCGAGTACGGGCGGACGCGGGCGGCCCTGCGGTCGGCGCCGCGGACCGGGAGGTGGTTCCTGGGGCTGCTCATCGGGTGCTTCCCGTCGACTCGGACTCCAGGGACTGCCGCAGCTCGCTGCGGAGTTCGGGCGTCAGCACGTGCCCGGCCCGGCCCACGAAGAGCGCCATGTGGTACGCCATGACGCTCATGTCGCAGTCGGCGGAGCCGTGCACGCCGAGCAGCGAACCGTCGCTGATCGACATCACGAACAGGCTGCCCTCGTCCATCGCGACCATCGTGTGCTTCACGGGGCCGCAGTCCATCAGCTTCGAGGCGCCGACGGTCAGGCTGCCGATGCCGGAGACGATGGTGGCGAGGTCGGCGGCGGAGCCGCGCGGACCGGTGCGCGGCGTGTCCTGGGCGCGGCGGGCGGCGTCGTTGCTCCCCGGGTCGGAGGAGAGCAGCAGCAGGCCGTCGGAGGAGACCACCGCGACGGAGAGGATGCCGGGCACCTCCTCGACGAGGTTGGTGAGCAGCCAGTGCAGGTTGCGGGCTTCCCTGCTCAGTCCGAAGGTACTGGGCGCGGTCAACTGCTTGCCTCCTCGACAGTGCCCCCCGTGGTTTCTTCGGTGCTGCCGGGCGCGTCGGGCGCCCGGTGCGATGCGGTCCGGTCGGCGATCTCCGCCTCCACTTCGCGCCGCCCGGCCTCCGCGCCCCGGTGGAATCCGCCCAGCCGGCGGCGGAGCGCCTCGGCGTCCACGGAGCCCGCGCGCGGGCCGGGCGCGGCGGCCGGCGTACTGATCCTGGGGGTCCGCTTGGGCAGACCCTTCTCGGTGACGCGGTCCTCCGGTTCGTCTTCGTCGGGGGCGCGGTCGTGGGCGGGTTCGGCCTCGGGCGCGGGTGTGGGTGCGGCCTCGGGGGCGGGTGCGGCCTCGGGGGTCGGCTGCTTCGCCGGTGCCGGCTCGGGGGCGGGGGTGGGCTCGGGAACGGAGGCGGGCTCGGGAACCGGCTCGGTCGCGGGCGCCGGGATGAGCAGCTCCATCGTGGTCTCGGAGAGGGTCTCCGGGGCCGACGGGGTTTGATCGGCGGGACCGGCCTGGTCGGTCGATGCCGTCGACGTGGTCGGGCCGGCCGGTGCCGTTGCTTCGGCCGGTTCCCCGGCTTCGGCCGGTTCCGCGGCTTCGGCGGCTTCCGCGGCTTCGGCGGGGTGCTGGTCCCCCGTCTCCGACCTTCGTACCGCCTCCTCCGCGAGGGAGACCAAGGGGTCCTCGTCGTCCGAGCGGCCGTGCAGCACGTCGGAGTCGGCCTTGGCGTCGGCCTTGACGTCGGCCTTGACGTCGGCCTCGGCGTCAGTCTCGGCCTCGGCGCCCGGCAGGGAGGCGTGTGCCGTGTCGTCGGCCGTCGGGGTCGCGGCCGGGGCGACGGCGGGCGAGGCGTCCGCGAGCAGCGTCTGCGGCAGCACCACGACGGCGGCGACACCCCCCTGCTTCTGCTCGCGCAGCCGCACGCGGGCGCCGTGCCGGTGGGCGAGGCGGGCCACCACGTACAGGCCGAGCCCGAGGCTGTCCTCGCCCTCCTGCTCGTAGGGGGCCTCGGCGTCGAAGTCGGTGAGGCGGGCGTTGAGCCGCCGCAGCCGGTCCTCCGTCATGCCGATGCCCTCGTCCTGGACGGAGAGCATCAGCTCGCCGTTCTCCAGGAGCCAGCCGGAGACCTCGACGGGCAGCTCCGGCGGGGAGAACGAGGTGGCGTTCTCCATGAGTTCGGCGAGCAGGTGGGAGACGTCGTCCGCGGCGAACCCGGCGAGGTGCGCGTGCGGCGGCAGCGCGGCGATCCGGACCCGCTCGTAGCGCTCGATCTCGCTGACGGCGGCGCGGACCACGTCGACCAGCGGCACCGGGTGGGCGCTGTGCTGGACGTGCTCGGTGCCGGCCAGCACCAGCAGGTTCTCGCTGTAGCGGCGCATGACGGTGGCGAAGTGGTCGAGCTTGAAGAGGGTGGCCAGCCGGTCGGGGTCCTGCTCCCGTTCCTCCAGCGACTCGATGACGCCGAGCTGCCGCTCGACCAGGCCGAGGGTGCGCAGCGCGAGGCTGACGAAGGTCCCGCCGATGCTCTGGCGCAACCGCTCCAGGTGGGCGGCGGACTCGGCGACCTCGGCGCGCAGTTCCTCGCGGGCGTCGGCCATCTTCTGCCGCTGGCCGACCAGGTGCTTGCGGTCGGACTCCAGCGTGGTGACGCGTTCGGCGAGGGTCACGGCGTGCGCGTGCAGGGCGTTGACCGACCTGACCGCCTTGGCGAACTCGTCGTTGCGGCCGGTGAAGGCGATGGGCTCCTCGGCGGCCGGGTTCTCGGCGTCGGCGAGCCGGGCGGCGCCGCGGCGCAGCGCCGACAGGGGCCGGGTGAGGCCGCGGGCCATGCCGGTGGCGACGCCCACGGCGAACAGCATCAGGGCGCCGAGCACGGCGATCCGGATCTCCAGCGCGGTGACGTCGTCGTCCCGCAGCAGCGCGAGGTCCTTGGTGCGCCGGTCGTAGAGGGCGGACTCGGCGCCGCGCATGGCGTCGACGCGGGCGGAGAGCGCCGCCGCCAGCTCGGTGACACCGGTGCCGAGGTCGTCGTCGGAGAGCGTGGCCTGGTCGGTGAGGGCGGCCAGGTACTTCTCGGCGGAGTTCACCTCGGGACCGGTGACCGTGGCGTCGTAACGCTCCCGGGACTTCTCCGGGGCGCCGTCGCGGAAGTCGGCGAGGGCCGCGTCGGAGCGGACCCGGGCCTGCTGGGCGGCGGCGGCCAGCGCGTCGCGCTGCTCGGCGTCGGCGTCCGAGGTGGTGCTGGTCTCGGTCGGCAGGCCGGTGACCGGGTCGATGACGGTACTGGTCCCGCTCGGCACGCTCAGGGCGGCGAGCAGCAGACCCCGGGCGGCGGCGGCCTGCTGCACGGCGGAGTCCAGCTCGGCCAGCGCCCAGGCACCGGAGCCCGCGCGGGGCGGCGTCCGCTCGGCCAGCTCCGCGGCGAGCCCGTGCAGTTCGGTGATGGCGGTGGAGTACGCCTCGTGCGCTTCGAGCGCGGTGCTCTTGCCGGTGAGCGCCGAGCGTCGCAGGGCGCCGACGGCGTCGAGGTCCGCACGCAGGGCGGCCGGGGTGTCGGGGTCGGCGCGCAACTCCTCGACCTGCCGGTCGACCCGGGCGCCGCGCTGCTCGGAGGGCGCCTTCGACCTGGGGCGCCCGGCGGCGATGTAGGGGGTGACCTCGTCGCGTTCGTCGGCCAGGGAGTGGGCGAGGGTGAGCGCGTCCTGGGTCCGCTCGGCGCGGGTCACCAGTTCCTGGGAGTCGCTGAGTTGTCCCATCGCGGCGACGACCGAGGGCACTCCGGCGCCGGCGATCGCGGCGGCGACCACGGCGACGGCCACGATCAGCCGGTTGCGTACGTGGGTGGGACGGCCCTTGCCGACGGGGGCGCCCGGGGCGGAGGTCTTGGAGGCCGGCTCGGCGCCCCCCGCGGGGGACGTCTGCTTGCCTGTGCGACGAGGCCGCGTCTTCTGCACCGGTGCTCGCATTCCTGACTCGTGTACCCGTGGGATGGGCTCGTGTACCCGTGGGATGGGCTCGTGTACCCGTGGGCCGGGACCGTCCACCCGTGGACGGACTCCTGTGCCCGTGGGCCGGATTCTGGTATCCGTGGGCCGGATTCCCCGAATCCGTGGAGCCGGGGTGGCGCTCCGTCAGCCGGCCGTCGGACGCATCGGCCCCCGAGCTTTCCACCATGCTCGTGAGCGGGCAGGACCCCCACCGGCCCCCGACCCTTCCAGCGCCCGTGGGCACGGCGCGTGCTTCCCCTGGCCCGCCACCCGAAGGAGTGAACCCCGGCGGGGAGTTGGCGGGCAAGTCCCCGCGCCGGGGACGACCCGCCCGCGCGGAGCGCCGGTTGGACGTCTGCGGCGGGGCGGTGGCAGGATGTGCCGCCGCGCCTTCCCGGAGCACGGTAATCCCGCCCAAAACAGGCGTCTGACCTGCATGGCAGTGCTGAAATCAGGCCCTGTGCCGCCGCTTTGCGACGGCGGTGGGGGGCTCGTGCAGACTGGCCGGATGCGTACCGAACTCGTCTCGCTGCCGAGCACGCGCGAACACCCCAACGAGGACTTCGCGAGCGTCGGTCTCCCGGCTTCCGGACCGGGTGGCGCGGTCGTCGTGCTGGACGGGGTCACGCCGCCGCGGGACGGAGCGGGTTGTCTGCATTCCGTCCCCTGGTTCACCGCGCGCCTCGGGGGAGCGCTGACCGAACTGACCGTTTCCCTCCCGGATGTCCCGCTCGTGGACGTGCTGTCCCGCGCCCTCGCGCGCACCGCCGCCGCGCACGCCACGACCTGTGACCTTTCTCACCCCCGGACGCCGCAGACCACGGTGGTCCTGGCCCGCTGGTCACCGGAGACGGTCGAGTACCTGGTGCTGTCGGACTCCGTCCTGCTGACCGAGGCGCCGGACGGCACGGTGACGGCCCGCCGCGACGACCGGCTCGACCGCATCCCCCGCTCGGCGCTGGCCTCGCACGCGGTGGTCGACGCGGAGCTGCGCAACAAGGAGGGCGGCTTCTTCACGGCGGCGGCCGATCCGGCGGTGGCGGCGCGCGCGGTGACGGGCACCCTGCCGAGGGCCGAGGTGCGGGCCCTGGCCGCGCTCACGGACGGGGCGGGCAGGTGGGTGGAGACGTTCGGGCAGGGCGACTGGACGGCCTGCTTCCGGCTGCTCCGCGAACGGGGCGCGCGGGCCCTGGTGGACCGGGTGCGGGAACTGGAGCGCGCCGACGCGGACCGGGTGCACCTGGGGCGCGCCAAGCGGCACGACGACGCGACGGTGGTCTACGCGGAGCTGTAGCCGGCCGCCCGCTGCTGCCGGTGCGCCGGCACTCCCAGCACTTCCGGTACTTCTACTACTTCCAGAACTTCCGGTACTCCCACTACCTCCAGCACTCCTCCTACTCCCAGCGTCCTCCTACTTCCAGTACTTCTACTTCTCCATGCCGCGGTTCAGTTCGTGCAGCAGGCGGGCCAGTTCCGCGACTTCGCGCGGGTTCCAGTCGGCGAGCCGGCCGGCGTAGCGGGCGCGGCGGGCCTGGCGGACCCGGCGGACCCGGTCCTGGCCCTCCGCGGTGAGGGTGACCAGCCAGGCCCGGCCGTCGTGCGGGTCGGGCTCGCGGGCGATGAGGCCGAGTTCCTCCAGGGCGCGCAACTGGCGGGACATCGTCGCCTTGCCGACGCCGATGTAGGCGGCGAGTTCGGTGGCCCGCTGCCCGCCGCACTCCCCCAGCCGCACGAGGAGTCCGTACGCGGCGGACTCCAGGTCCGGGTGGACCTCCCGGGCCATCTCCGTCTGGTTGGCGCGGGCCCGGCGCAGCAGCATGGTCAGCTCGCGTTCGAGGGCCAGGAACTCGGGCTGGTCCATGCCGCCGGCCGGCCGGTCCCCGGCGGGGGCGCCCCCAGGTTCGACTCTCGGTCCACCGTCGTTCCCGTTCTCGTGCACGTCAGCCCCTGCCTCGGTGTTACCGGTTCTTTCCCGGAATCTCGCCCGGGTTCTTTCCCGCGTCACTGCCCGGTTCTGGAAGTTTCCGCCGGCCGCCGCCATCGCCGCAGCTCGGCAAGTATTTCGCAGGCTGGGGCCGGCGACGGCCTCCGGGCCCGCTTCCCGCGCGACGACGCGAAGGCCCGGGCCTCCCGCACGGGACCCGGGCCTTCGCTCGTCCGAGCGCCTCCGTCACGCGGCGACCGGAACCTCCGGCGCGACCGCGCTGGTGGCCGGCGCGAGCGCGAGGTCCAGGACCTGGCGGACGTCGGTGACGGCGTGGACGTCGAGCTTGTCCAGCACCTCCGCCGGGACGTCGTCCAGGTCGGCCTCGTTGCGCTTGGGCACGATCACCGTGGTGATGCCCGCCCGGTGCGCCGCCAGCAGCTTCTGCTTCAGCCCGCCGATCGGCAGTACCCGGCCGGTCAGCGAGACCTCACCGGTCATCGCCACGTCCGTACGGACCGGCCGGCCGGACAGGAGCGAGGCGAGCGCCGTCGTCATCGTGATGCCGGCGCTCGGGCCGTCCTTGGGGACCGCGCCCGCCGGGAAGTGGATGTGCACGCCCCGGTCCTTCAGGTCGGCCACCGGCAGCTCCAGTTCGGCGCCGCGGCTGCGCAGGAAGCTCAGCGCGATCTGCGCCGACTCCTTCATCACGTCACCGAGCTGCCCGGTCAGGGTCAGGCCCGCCGCGCCCGTCTCCGGGTCGGCCAGCGACGCCTCGACGTAGAGCACGTCGCCGCCCGCGCCGGTGACCGCGAGGCCGGTGGCCACGCCCGGCACCGAGGTGCGCCGCTCGGCCGGGTCCTGGGCGGACTCGGGCACGTGGTGCGGCCGTCCGATCAGGGCGCGCAGATCGTCCCGGGTGATGGTGAACGGCAGGTCCCGCTCGCCCAGTTCGTGCTGGGCCGCGACCTTGCGCAGCAGCCGGGCGATGGACCGCTCCAGGGTGCGTACGCCCGCCTCACGGGTGTACTCCCCGGCCAGCGAGCGCAGCGCGCTCTCGTCGACCGTCACCTCGTCGGCGTCCAGACCGGCCCGCTCCAGTTGGCGGGTCAGCAGGTGGTCCCGGGCGATGACGACCTTCTCGTCCTCGGTGTAGCCGTCGAGGCGGACCAGCTCCATGCGGTCGAGCAGTGCCTCCGGGATGGCCTCCAGGACGTTGGCGGTGGCGAGGAAGACCACGTCGGAGAGGTCCAGCTCGACCTCCAGGTAGTGGTCGCGGAAGGTGTGGTTCTGGGCGGGGTCGAGGACTTCGAGGAGGGCGGCCGCCGGGTCGCCGCGGAAGTCGGAGCCGACCTTGTCGATCTCGTCGAGCAGGACGACCGGGTTCATCGAACCGGCCTCCTTGACCGCCCGCACGATCCGGCCGGGCAGCGCGCCGACGTAGGTACGGCGGTGGCCGCGGATCTCGGCCTCGTCGCGGACGCCGCCGAGGGCGACGCGGACGAACTCGCGGCCCATGGCGTGGGCGACCGACTCCCCCAGCGAGGTCTTGCCGACGCCGGGCGGGCCGACCAGGGCGAGGACCGCGCCGCCGCGGCGCCCGCCGACGACGCCCAGGCCGCGGTCGCCGCGGCGCTTGCGCACCGCCAGGTACTCGGTGATCCGCTCCTTCACGTCGTCCAGGCCCGCGTGCTCGGCGTCGAGGACGGCGCGGGCGCCCTGGATGTCGTAGGCGTCCTCGGTACGGACGTTCCACGGCAGGTCGAGGACGGTGTCGAGCCAGGTGCGGATCCAGGAGCCCTCGGGCGAGGCGTCGCTGGAGCGTTCCAGCTTGTCGACCTCCTTGAGGGCGGCCTCGCGGACCTTCTCGGGCAGGTCGGCGGCCTCGACGCGGGCGCGGTAGTCGTCGGACTCCTCGACGCTGTCCTTGCCGTCGCCGCCCAGGTCGCGCAGCTCCTTGCGGACGGCTTCGAGCTGGCGGCGGAGCAGGAACTCGCGCTGCTGCTTGTCGACGCCCTCCTGGACATCCTTGGCGATGGTCTCGGCGACGTCCTGCTCGGCGAGGTGGTCGCGGAGCTGCTTGGCGGCGAGCTTCAGCCGGGCCACCGGGTCGGCGGTCTCCAGCAGCTCGACCTTCTGGCCGGTGGTCAGGAACGGCGAGTAGCCGGAGTTGTCGGCGAGCGCGGAGACGTCGTCGATGGCCTGGACGCGGTCCACGACCTGCCAGGCGCCGCGCTTGCGCAGCCAGGCGGTGGCGAGCGCCTTGTACTCCTTGACCAGTTCGGTGACGTGGCCGGGCAGCGGCTCGGGGACGTCCTCCTGGACGCGGGTGCCCTCGACCCACAGCGCCGCGCCCGGTCCGGTGGTGCCGGCGCCGATCCGGACGCGGGCCAGGCCCCGGATGAGGGCGCCGGGGTCGCCGTCGGCCAGCCGGCCGACCTGCTCGACGGTGCCGAGCACGCCGGTGGCGGCGTAGGTGCCGTCGACGCGCGGGACCAGCAGTACCCGGGGCTTGCCGGGTTCCGAGCGGACGGCGGCCTGCGCGGCCTCCACCGCGGCCCGGACCTCGGAGTCGCTCAGGTCCAGGGGGACCACCATGCCCGGCAGGACGACCTCGTCGTCGAGCGGCAGCACGGGCAGGGCAAGCGAGGTGAACGCTGTGGACTCAGCAGCCATGATCTCCCCTTCGGCAATCAAGTTGAGTTATACCGACTCAATGCCTGGGGGGCGGCGATTGTTCCCCACCGGGTGTTCGCTCTGGGCGATCACGGTCCGGGCCGACCTGGCCGACCGCTCCCCGCCCCGTTTCCACAGCCGTCCCGGCGCGCGCGAAATTCCGCTGCGGGACCCCGGGTCCGGTGCCAGGATGACGGGATGCCCGTGGCCTACGAAGCTCCCGAAGTCCTGGACCGGCGCGAGGGCCCGTACGGCGAGGTGGTGCTGCGCCGGCACGGCGGGCTGCTGCAGATCATCGCCAACGGCTGCTTCCTGATGGACACGTCCGACGGCCGCTCGGAGCGCCGGCTGGTCGACGCGGCGCTCGCCGCCCTCGCGCGCCCCCTCCCCCGCGGGCGCCCGGTCGCCCCGCGGGTGCTGATCGGCGGGCTGGGCGTCGGCTTCTCCCTGGCGCACGCGGCGGCGGACCGCCGCTGGGGCGGCATCACGGTGGTCGAGCGCGAGCCCGCCGTGATCGACTGGCACCGCGACGGGCCGCTGTCCGCACTGACCCGCGCGGCGCTGGCCGATCCGCGCACCGAGGTCGTCGAAGCGGACCTCACCGAATTCGTCAATGAGACATCCGACACGTTCGACGCCCTCTGCCTCGACATCGACAACGGTCCCGGCTGGACCGTCACCGAGGGCAACGGCAGCCTCTACGGAGCGGCCGGACTGGCGGACTGCGCACGGGTGTTGCGCCCCGGCGGGGTGCTCGCCGTATGGTCCGCACAACCCTCGCCGGTTTTCGAAGAAACCTTGCGTAATGCCGGGTTCCAGCAGGTGCGTACCGAAGAGATCCCCGTTGCCCGGGGCGTTCCGGACGTCGTGCACCTCTGCGTCCGGCCTGGATAGCAAAGGCGTGGTGACTCCCCGTACGCTGCTGGTCTGACGCGGATCATTCAAGCGTCGATCGCAGCCATGGGATCACCCCACGGATTCCGGAAAGCACACCTCAGGGGCGGGCGATGGAGCAGACACAGACATCCCACAACGGCAGTGCGACGGCCACTCAGGGCGCACAGCGCCGGGTGCTGGTGGTCGAGGACGACCAGACGATCGTGGACGCCATCGCGACCCGCCTGCGCGCCGAGGGCTTCCTGGTGCAGACCGCGGGCGACGGACCGGCCGCCGTCGACACCGCCGAGGCCTGGCAGCCCGACCTGCTGATCCTCGACATCATGCTGCCGGGCTTCGACGGCCTGGAGGTCTGCCGCCGGGTGCAGGCCCAGCGGCCGGTGCCGGTGCTGATGCTCACCGCGCGCGACGACGAGACGGACATGCTGGTCGGCCTAGGCGTCGGCGCCGACGACTACATGACCAAGCCGTTCTCGATGCGGGAGCTGGCCGCGCGGGTGCACGTCCTGCTGCGGCGGGTGGAGCGCGCCGTGGTGGCCGCCTCGACGCCGCGCAGCGGCATCCTGCGCCTGGGCGAACTGGAGATCGACCACGCGCAGCGCCGGGTGCGGGTGCGCAGCGAGGACGTCCACCTCACCCCCACCGAGTTCGACCTGCTGGTCTGCCTGGCGAACACCCCGCGCGCGGTGCTCTCCCGCGAGCAGTTGCTCGCCGAGGTCTGGGACTGGGCGGACGCCTCCGGCACCCGGACCGTCGACAGCCACATCAAGGCGCTGCGCCGGAAGATCGGCGCGGAGCGCATCCGCACCGTCCACGGCGTGGGCTACGCCCTGGAGACACCGACGCCATGAGCGCGGAGCGGGAAGCCGCACGGAGGAGCCCCGGGAATCCCTGGGGCGGCGTCCGCCCGTTCTCGATCAAGACCAAGCTGGGTGCGCTGGTCGTCACGTCGGTCCTGATCACCACCGGACTGTCGGTGATCGCCGTGCACACCAAGACGGAGCTGCGCTTCATCACGGTCTTCTCGATGATCGCCACGCTGCTCATCACCCAGTTCGTGGCGCACTCGCTGACCGCGCCGCTGGACGAGATGAACGCCGTCGCCCGGTCCATCTCGCACGGCGACTACACCCGCCGGGTGCGCGAGAACCGCCGCGACGAGCTGGGGGACCTGGCCCAGACGATCAACCACATGGCCGACGACCTGGAGGCCCAGGAGAGCCAGCGCAAGGAGCTGGTGGCGAACGTCTCGCACGAGCTGCGCACGCCCATCGCGGGGCTGCGCGCGGTGCTGGAGAACATCGTCGACGGCGTCACCGAGGCCGATCCGGAGACCATGCGCACGGCCCTGAGCCAGACCGAGCGGCTCGGCCGGCTGGTGGAGACGCTGCTGGACCTCTCCCGCCTGGACAACGGCGTCGTGCCGCTGCGCAAGCGGCGCTTCGAGGTGTGGCCGTACCTGTCCGGAGTGCTGAAGGAGGCCAACATGGTCGCCACCGCCCGCGCGGGCATCGCCTCCGGCTCGGGCAGCCACACCCGCAAGGACGTCCACCTGGCGCTCGACGTCTTCCCGTCCGACCTGGCCGCGCACGCCGACCCCGAGCGCATCCACCAGGTGGTCGCCAACCTCATCGACAACGCGGTCAAGCACAGCCCGCCGCACGGCCGGGTGACGGTCCGGGCGCGGCCGGGGGCGGGGCCCGACTCCCTGGACCTGGAGGTCCTCGACGAGGGCCCCGGCATCCCGAGGTCCGAGTGGCACCGGGTGTTCGAACGGTTCAACCGGGGTGCGGTCACCCGGCCGCACGGTCCGGGCAGCGACGGCGGCACCGGACTCGGGCTGGCGATCGCGCGCTGGGCGGTGGATCTGCACGGCGGCCGGATCGGTGTGGCCGAATCCGAGCGGGGGTGCCGGATTCTTATCACTCTTCCAGGCTCTCCCTCCTCGCCGAGTTGACGTAGGGTGCGAACGGAGCCACAAGATCCACGGGTATTCGCGCAGGCGGACACGTGTGATCGGGCAGCGGCCCGCGCCCTCGGGGCGCCGAGGCCCCCTCACGCCTTCCCTCCCGACGCGGAACCACGCTTGTTTCCCGCCATTTCGAGCCGCGAAACACGCTCTACGATGTGACTTACACGACGATGGACCGGCCCGGCCTGACCTTCTCGCTCCGGGAGGCGTAGCCTTTATTCCCGCTGTCCATCACCTTGTGAAGCGGAAGAGGGCGGTTACCGCCGTGTCGCCACAGTCCCCCAGTAACTCGAGCATCTCGACCGACACCGACCAAGCGGGGAAGAACCCCGCCGCCGCGTTCGGTGCCAACGAGTGGCTCGTAGACGAGATCTATCAGCAGTACCTCCAGGACCCGAATTCGGTCGACCGAGCCTGGTGGGACTTCTTCACCGACTACAAGCCGGGGGCGGCCGCCGCCCAGGCCGCGTCGGGTACCGCGGCCGCGGGGGCCGCGGAGACCACCGCGGCCCGCCCCGCCCCGGCGCCACAGGCCCAGGCCCCACAGGCCCAGGCCCAGACCTCACCGGCCCGGACCCCCCAGGCCCAGGCTCCGGCTCAGCAGGCCCCGGCCCCGGCCCAGCAGGCCCCGGCCGCCCCCGCG
>NZ_BAABIG010000015.1:0-47430 GCF_039542605.1 Streptomyces ziwulingensis | reverse complement strand
CCGCAAGGGCATCGCCTTCACTGCCCAGGACGTCTTCGAGCACGAGACCCCGGCCGCCCTCGCCACCGTCGCGAGACTCACCGAGGACACCGCGGGCACCGCGGCCCCCGAGGCCGACTCCGCCGGCGAGGTGCCCTGGACGCCGGTGATGCGCGCCCTGCGCGAGAGGGCTCCCCGAGCCGTGGAGACCGGCGGCCTCGCCCAGTGGGCGGTGGTCACGGCCCCGCCCGGCCTCGGCGAACAGACCCTGGCGGCCGGCCTCGGCGCCGTACTCGACACCCACGACATGCTGCGCGCCCGCGTCGAACCCGGCACCGAACCCCGGCTGTTCGTGACCGGACGTGGCACCGTGGACGCCGCCGCACTGATCACCCGGACCCCCGCGGCCGCCACCACCCCCGAAAGCCTCGACGCGCTCGCGGACCGCGCCGCCCGCGACGCCGTCGCCCGACTCGACCCCACCTCCGGGATCATGGCCCAGGCGGTGTGGATCGACGCGGGCGACGAGGCGGGACGGCTGGTACTGGCCGTGCACCACCTCGCGGTCGACGCCGTGTCCTGGCCGCTGCTGCTCACCGGCCTGGAGACCGCCTGCGAGGCGGTGGCCGCCGGGCGGCAGCCGGAACCCGCGCCCACCGGGACCTCCTTCCGGCGCTGGGCCGAAAAACTGGCCGCCGAGGCGCGCGAGGAGTCCCGGACCGCCGAACTGCCCGCCTGGACCGCGCTGCTCGCCGACGGCGACACCCGGATCGGCGGCCGGCCGCTCGACCCCGGGCGGGACACCGCGTCGACCGTGCGCCGCTCCACCTGGACCCTGTGGCCCGCCCGCGCCCGCCACCTGGTGAACCGCGCCCCCAACGCCTTCCACTGCGGTGTCCACGAGGTGCTCCTCGCCACCCTCACCGGCGGCATCGCCCACTGGCGGAAGGGGACCGGAGACACCGCCGTACTCCTCGACATCGAGGGCCACGGCCGCGAGGCACTCGACGGCGTCGACCTGTCCCGAACGGCCGGCTGGTTCACCAGCGTCCGGCCGGTGCGGACGGACACCGGCGGGATCGACCTCGCCCAGGCGCTGACCGGCGGCCCGGCCGCGGGGGAACTGCTGCGGAACGTGAAGGAACAGACCCGGTCCCTGCCCGGCGACGGCCTCGGCTTCGAACTGCTGCGCCACCTCAACCCCGAGACCGCGCCCGCCCTTGCCGCGCTCCCCACCCCCCAGATCGGCTTCAACTACCTCGGCCGGTCCGCCGCCCCCGGCGGCGGCGGAAGCACCGGGCCCTGGCGGCCCCGGGGCGGCATCGGCGGCTCCGTCGACCCCGACACACCCGTCAAGCACGTGATCGAGGCGGGCGCCGCCGTCCGGGACACACCGGACGGACCCGAACTGACCCTCAGCCTGAGCTGGGCCGGAGACATCCTCGACACCGCCGACGCCGAAGCACTCGGCCGGGCCTGGGTGGCCATGCTCGACGGACTCGCCACCCACCTCACCGACCCCGCCGCCGGCGGCCACACCCCGTCCGACTTCCCGCTCCTCGACCTCACCCGGCAGGAAGTCACCGAACTCGACGCGGCGGTCGAGGCCCTCGCCGACGTCTGGCCGCTCTCCCCGCTCCAGGAAGGACTCCTCTTCCACGCCGCCTACGACGAGCAGGGCCCCGACGTCTACGAGGGCCAGCGCTGGCTGGAGCTGACCGGACCGCTCGATCCGGCCCGGCTCCGGGCCGCCTGGCAGGCCGTGGTGACCCGGCACGCCACCCTGCGGGCCGGCTTCCGCGAACTGGAGTCCGGACGGTTCGTCCAGACGGTCAGCCGCGAGGCCGACATCCCCTGGCGCGAGGAGGACGTCTCCCACCTGCCCGAGACCGAGGCACTGGCCGCGTTCGAACGGCTGGCCGCCGAGGACCAGGAACACCGCTTCGACCTCACCCGGGCCCCGCTGCTGCGCGTCCTGCTGACGCGGATCACCGAGCGGCGGCACCGGCTGGCGTTCACCAGCCACCACATCGCCTCCGACGGCTGGTCGCTGCCGGTGATGGTGAGCGAGGTCGCCCGGCTCTACGAAGCCGGCGGCAACCCCCGCGCCCTGCCGCCCGCCACCTCCTACCGCGCCTACCTGGAATGGCTGTCCCGGCAGGACAAGGAAGCCGCCCGCGCCGCCTGGCGGGCCGAACTGGCCCCCGTGGACGGGCCGACGCTCGTGGTGCCCGCGGACCGGATCACCGCACCCGCCGAGCCGCAGCGCGTGACCTACGAGCTGGACGGGGAACTGGGCCGCGCCCTGATCGCCCTCGGCCGGCGCCGCAGCCTGACCCTCAACACCCTCCTGCAAGGGGTCTGGGCGATCCTGCTGGCCCGGCTCACCGGCCGCACCGACGTGGTGTTCGGGACCACGGTCGCCGGGCGCCCCACCGAACTGCCCGGCGTCGAGTCGATGATCGGCCTGTTCATCAACACCCTGCCGGTACGGGCCGGGCTGGACGGCGCGCAGCCGGTCCTGGAGATGCTCACCGACCTCCAGGAACGGCAGGTGGCGCTCATGTCCCACCAGCACCTGGGACTCACCGAGATCCAACGGCTGGCCGGGCCCGCCGCCACCTTCGACACCCTCGTCGTCTACGAGAACTACCCGCGCCCGCCGCTCGGCTCCGACGACCCCGAAGCGCTGTCCATCCGGCCCGCCGGAACACCCGAGGACGCGGGCCACTATCCGCTCACCCTCGTCGCCGTCACGGAGAACGAACGGATCCGCGGCGACCTCGTCTACCGGCCCGACGCCTTCACCCGCGCGGACGTCGAAGAACTCCTCGCCGCCCTGGTCCGGGTACTGGAACAGACCGTCGCCGACCCGTCCGTCCCGGTCGGGCGGCTGGAGGTGACCGGCGCCGCGGACCGCGCCCTGGTCCTGGCCCGGTGGAACGCCACCGCCGCACCGGCCCGGCCCAGGTCCTCGCTCCCCGAACTGTTCACGGACCGGGCGGCCCGCGACCCCGAGGCGACCGCCGTCGTCGGCGCCGCCCGCGAACTGACCTACGCCGAACTGGACGACGAGGCCGGACGGCTGGCCCGCCTGCTGCACGACCTCGGCGTACGCGCCGAGACGAGGGTGGCGCTGCTGCTGCCGCGGTCACCGGAGACGGTCGTGGCGCTGCTCGGGACCGCACGGGCCGGCGGCACCTTCGTACCCGTCGACCCCGCCCACCCCGCCGACCGCATCGCCTACCTGCTGGCCGACGCGGCGCCCCCGGTGCTCCTGTGCACCGCCGCGACCCGGGCCGCCGTACCCGACGGCTACCCGGGCCGGATCGTCGACCTCGACGCCACCACCCTGCCCGCACGGCCGCTCGGCCCCGTAACGGTGGACCCGGACCAGGCCGCGTACGTCATCTACACCTCCGGCTCCACCGGCACCCCCAAGGGCGTCGTGGTCCCGCACACCGGCCTCGGCGACCTGGCCGCCGCGCAGATCGAGCGGTTCGCCGTCACCCCCGACGCCCGCGTCCTGCAACTGGCCTCCCTCGGCTTCGACGCGGTCGTCTCCGAACTGCTGATGGCGCTGCTGTCCGGCGCCGCCGTGATCGTCGCGCCCGCCGAGACGCTGCCCCCGCAGGTGTCGCTCGCCGAGGCGCTGCGCCACTGGGACGTCACCCACGTCACCGTGGTGCCGAGCGCGCTGGCCACCGCGGACGAACTCCCCGACCGCCTGCGCACGCTGGTGGTCGCCGGCGAGACCTGCCCGCCCGCCCTGGCCGACCGCTGGGCCGGCCGATACCGGATGATCAACGCCTACGGCCCGACCGAGACCACCGTGTGCGCGTCGATGAGCCCCCCGCTGACCCCGGGCGCCGGCCCGGTCCCGATCGGCGGGCCCCTCGCCCACACCCGCACCTACGTCCTCGACGCGTTCCTGCGGCCCCTGCCGCCCGGTGTCACCGGCGAGCTGTACGTCGCCGGCACCGGCGTGGCCCGCGGCTACCTGGGCCGGTCCGCGCTCACCGCCACCCGGTTCGTGGCCGACCCGTTCACCCCCGGCGGGCGGCTGTACCGCACCGGCGACCTGGCCCGCTGGACGCCGGAGGGCCAACTGCTCTTCGCCGGACGGGCCGACACCCAGGTCAAGGTGCGCGGCCACCGGATCGAACCCGGCGAGATCGAGGCGGCCCTCACCGAGCACCCGGGCGTGGCCCAGGCGGCGGTGATCGCCCGCGAGGACACCCCCGGCGAGCCGCGACTCGTCGGATACGTCGTACCCGACACCGACGCCGCCGACGACCGCGACCGTGCCGAGCGGGTCGCCCGCGACCAGGTCGGCGAGTGGCAAGTGCTGTACGACACCGTGCACGCCGAGCCCACCGACGCCGCGTTCGGGGAGAACTTCGCCGGCTGGAACAGCAGTTATGACGGACAGCCCCTCCCGCTCGCCGAGATGCGCGAGTGGCGGGAGAGCACCGTGGCCCGGATCCGCGCGCTGCGGCCCCGGCGGGTGCTGGAACTCGGTGTCGGCACCGGACTGCTGCTGTCCCGGCTGGCCGGGGAGTGCGAGGAGTACTGGGGCACCGACTTCTCCGCGCCGGTCGTCGAGGAACTGCGCCGCCAGGTCGGCGAGAAACCGGAGCTGGCCGCGAAGGTGCGGCTGCGGGTACAGGCCGCGGACGACACCGACGGGCTGCCCGAGGGCCACTTCGACACCGTCGTCCTCAACTCCGTGGCGCAGTACTTCCCCGACGCCGGCTACCTGCGGACCGTGCTCGACCGGGCGCTGCGGCTGCTCGCGCCCGGCGGCGCGGTGTTCGTCGGCGATGTGCGCAACCACCGCCTGCAACGGCCGTTCGCGACCGCCGTGGAGACCGCCCGCGCCACCGGCCCGGACGTCCCCGCCCTGCGCCGGGCGGTGACCCAGCACCTCACCCTGGAGAAGGAACTCCTGGTCGACCCGGAGTTCTTCGCCGCGCTCGGCACCGCGCTGCCGGACGTGGCGGGCGCCGACATCCGCCTCAAACGGGCCCGGCACCACAACGAACTGAGCCGGCACCGCTACGACGTGGTGCTGCGCAAGGCCGGCGCGGCCACCCTGACCGTCGCCGACGCCCCCGTGCTGGCCTGGGCGGACTGCGACGGCCTCGCCGCGGTCGCCCGCCACCTGGAGTCCGCGCACCCCGAACGGCTGCGGCTGACCGGCATCCCCAACGCCCGGGTGGCACCCGAGGTCGCCCTCGTCCGCGCCCTCGACGAAGGCGTCCCGCCCACCGCCGACGAGACCTGGACCGCCCCGGACCCCGAGGAGCTGTACGCCCTCGGGGACCGGCTCGGCCACTGGGTGGGCGTCACCTGGTCCGCGACCGCGCCGGACGAGATGGACGCGGTGTTCGTCCGCGCCCCGCTCACCGCCGCCACGACCGTGGTCGACGTCTACACACCCGCCCCGGTGCCGCCGGCCGCGCTCACCAACGACCCCGCCGCCGGCCGCGGCACCGGCGCCCTCCTGGCCGACCTGCGCGAACACCTCGAACGGCGGCTGCCCGCCCACCTGGTGCCGACCGCGCTGGTGCCGATGGACCGGCTGCCGCTCACCCCCAACGGCAAGCTGGACCGGCGCGCGCTGCCCGCCCCCGACTTCGCCGGCCGGGCGGGCGGACGGGACCCCCGTACCCCCGTCGAGGCGCTGCTGTGCCGCCTGTTCGCCGAGGTGCTGGGGCTGGAACGGGTGGGTGCCGACGACAGCTTCTTCGCTCTCGGCGGCGACTCCATCACCTCGATGCAGCTCGCCTCGCGGGCCCGCCGCGAGGACCTCGTGCTCACCCCCCGGCAGGTGTTCACCGAGAAGACCCCCGAGCGGCTGGCGCTGCTCGCCGAGGCCACCGCCGCCGAGCAGGCGGCGACGGGCGAGCTGCCCTGGACCCCCGCCATGCGGGCCGTGCCGGCCGGCGGGGCCGCGCCCGCCCGGTGGCCGGTCCTCGCCGTGCCCGCCGGGCTCGACCGGACCGCCCTGGAACGCGCCCTGCGGGCCGTGCTCGACACCCACGCGATGCTGCGCTGCTCCATCGGCGACGCGGACGCGGGCGGCCGGCTGGTCGTCGGCGAACCCGGAACCCCGGACGCGGCCGGCCTGATCGACGAGGTGCCGGCCGGCGAGCGCCTGGACGACGCCGCCGCCCGCGCCGCCGCCCGGCTCGACCCGGCCGCGGGCGCCCTGGTCCGGCTGGTGTGGGCGGACGCGGGCCGGGACAGCAGGCTGGCCGTCGTCGTCCACGAACTGGTCGTGGACGACGAGTCGTGGCGGATCCTGCTGACCGACCTGCGCACGGCCTACGAGGCCGCGGCGGCCGGACGGGAACCCGCGCCCGAGCCGGAGCGCACCGCCTACCGGCACTGGGCGCGGCTGACCGCCGGGCCGGACGGGGACACGGCGACGGCCACCGAACCCGACGGCCGGACGGCCCCGGCCCGCACCGGCGGGCCGAGCGCACCCGGCGGCGCCGAGAGCCACGTCACCCGGTCGCTCCCGCCGGACGTCACGGCCGTACTCACCGAGCGCACCCCGCGCACCTTCCACTGCGAGCCCTCCGAAGTGGCCCTCGCCGCCCTCGTCGGCGCCGTCGCCGAGGACGACACCACGACCGGCGTGCCGCTGCACCTGGAGATCTCCGGCCGGCATCCCGTCGACGGCGCTGACCCCTCCCGCACGGTCGGCCGCTTCGCCCACCACCTCCCCGTCCACGTCGACCTGCGCGGACTCGACCTCGGCTCCGCGCGGACCGGCGGCCCGGCGGCCGGGGAACTCCTCAAGGCCGTCAAGGAACAGGCACGGGCGGTACCCGGCGGCGAGCCGGTGCCCGCGCGGCCGCACCCCCTCGGCCCCGCCACCGTCCGGCCCGCCCTGGCGTTCGGCTACCGCGGTCACGCCCCGGACCCCGGGGCGCCCTGGCGGCCGCTCACCCGGCCCGCCGCCACCCGGCCTCCCGCCCACGCGGTGCACGCCACCGCCGAACTGCGCGACACACCCGACGGACCCGAACTGACCCTGGAACTGCGCGGCCCGGCCCAGGCGCTCGGCCCCGGCGCGCTCGAACGGCTCGGCCGGGCCTGGCACGAACTGCTCGGCGGCCTCGCCGTCCACACGGACGACCCCGCCGCCGGCGGCCACACCCCTTCCGACTTCTCCCTCCTGGACCTCGCGCAGAGCCAGATCGAGGAGCTGGAGGCGTCCCTCGCCGACGACAGGTGACAGCACACCACCGCAAGCCTTGAGAGGAGTAACGCGATGCCCCGATCCCTTGTCGAAGACGTGTGGCCGCTGTCCCCGTTGCAGGAGGGCCTGCTCTTCCACGCCGCCCTGGACGACCGCGGCGGCCCCGACGTCTACACCGTGCAGGCCGTACTGGCCCTGGACGGACCGGTCGACGGCGCCCGGCTGCGCGCCGCCTGGGAGGCGCTGGTGGCCCGGCACGCCGCCCTGCGCGCCTGCTTCCGCCACGTCAGCGGCGCCCAGATGGTGCAGGTCATCGCCCGGCAGGTGACCCTGCCGTGGCGCGAGGAGGACGTCAGCGCCCTGCCCGAGGACGAGGCGAGGGCCGCCGCCGACCGGGTGGCCGGCGAGGAACTGGCCCGCCGGTTCGACCTGGCGGCGGCCCCACTGCTGCGCATCGCCCTGGTCAGACTGGCCGCCGACCGGCACTGGATGACCGTCACCAGCCACCACGTCCTCATGGACGGCTGGTCGATGCCGGTCGTGATGAGCGAACTGTCCGCCCTGTACGAGAGCGGCGGCGACGCCTCCGCGCTGCCCGCCACCGCCTCCTACCGCGACTATCTCGCCTGGCTGAACCGGCAGGACAAACAGCGGGCCCGGGACGTGTGGCGGGCCGAGCTGGCCGGCCTCGACGCCCCCACGCTGGTCGCCCCCGCCGACCTCACCCGCCTGCCCGACTCCGGTTTCGTCCTCACCGACCTCTCCGAGGAGCTGACGGCGTCCCTGGTGAGCCTGGCCCGCGGCCATGGGCTGACCCTCAACACGGTCGTGCAGGGCGCCTGGGCGGTCGTCCTCGCCCAGCTCGCCGGACGCACCGACGTGGTGTTCGGCGCCACCGTCTCCGGCCGGCCCGCCGAACTGCCCGGCGTCGAATCCATGGTCGGACTGCTGATCAACACCCTGCCGGTACGGGTGCCCCTGGACGGGCGCCGGCCGGCCGTCGAGACGCTGACCGCCCTCCAGGAGCGGCAGGCCGGGCTCATCGCCCACCAGCACCTCGGACTGCCCGAGGTGCAGCGCCTCGGCGGCCCCGGCGCGGTCTTCGACACCCTCGTCGTCTACGAGAACTTCCCGCACGCACCCGGCCGGCCCGGCACCCGGAGCCTGTCGATGCGCCCGGCGAAGCTCTCCCGCGACACCGCCCACTACCCGTTCACCCTGGTCGTCGCCCCCGGCGACCGACTGCACGTCAAACTCGACCACCAGCTCGAACTGTTCGACCGCGGCACCGCCGAAGCGGTACTGGACCGGCTGATCCGGGTGCTGGAGCAGCTCGCCGCCGACCCGCGGGTGCCCGTGGGACGGCTCGCCGCGGTCGGCGGCCCGGAACGCGAACGCGTGCTGCGCGAGTGGAACACCACCGGGGAGGCCGCCTCCGGCACCTCGGTGCCCGAACTGTTCGCCGCGCAGGCGGCCCGCACCCCCGACGCGGTCGCCGTCGTCGACGGCAAGCGGACCGTCACCTACGCCCGGCTCGACGCCGACTCCGCCGCCCTGGCGGCCCACCTGACGGCGCGCGGTGTGCGGCGCGGCGACCGCGTCGCCGTCCTCATGGACCGCTCGGCCGCACTGCTCACCGCGCTGCTCGCGATCTGGCGGGCGGGCGCCGCCTACGTGCCCGTCGACGTGACCCACCCGGCCGAGCGGATCACCTACCTGCTGAAGGACTGCGTACCGGCCGCCGTGCTGTGCACCCGCGCCACCCGCGGCGCCGTACCCGAGGACACCCCGGTGGCCCCCCTCGTCCTGGACGACCTCACCACCACCGTCGACGGGCCGCCGCCGGCGGTGGTGACCCCGGACGACCTCGCCTACGTGATGTACACCTCCGGCTCGACCGGGACGCCCAAGGGCGTGGCCGTACCGCACGGCGCGGTCGCCGCCCTCGCCGGGGACACCGGCTGGGGCCTCGGCCCGGACGACGCGGTGCTGCTGCACGCCCCGCACGCCTTCGACGCCTCCCTGTTCGAGATCTGGGTGCCACTGGTGTCCGGCGCCCGGGTGGTGGTCGCCGAGCCCGGAGTGGTCGACGCCCTGCGGATCCGCGAGGAGGTCGCCGCCGGGGTCACCGCCCTGCACCTGACCGCCGGCACCTTCCGGGTGCTCGCCGAGGAGGAACCCGAGTGCCTCACCGGGCTGCGCGAGGTGCTCACCGGCGGCGACGTGGTACCGGCGCACGCCGTGCACAGAGCCCGGCAGGTCTGCCCGGAGCTGCGGATCCGGCACCTGTACGGACCCACCGAAACTACCCTGTGCGCCACCTGGCACCTGGCCGGACCGGACGTGCCCGGCACCGGCCCGCTGCCGATCGGACGGCCGCTGGCGGGCCGCCGGGCCTACGTCCTGGACGCCTTCCTCCAGCCCGTGCCGGCCGGCGTGCCCGGCGAGCTGTACCTCGCCGGCGAGGGGGTGGCCCACGGGTACGCCGGACGGGCCGCCCTCACCGCCCAGCGGTTCGTGGCCGACCCGTACGCCCCCGGGCGGCGGATGTACCGCACCGGGGACCTGGCACGCTGGACCGGCGACGGCGAACTCGTCTTCGCCGGCCGGGCCGACGACCAGGTCAAGATCCGCGGCTTCCGGGTGGAGCCGGGCGAGGTGGAGACCGCGCTCGCCGCCCTGCCCGGCGTCCGGCAGGCCGTCGTCGTCGCCCGGGACGACGGCCCCGGCCAACAGCGGCTGATCGGCTACGTGGTCGCCGACGGACCCGACCTCGACCCCGACCTGATCCGCGCACAGCTCGCCGAGACGCTGCCGGAGTACATGGTCCCGGCACTCGTGATGGCCATGGCCACGCTGCCCGTGACCGCCAACGGCAAGGTCGACCGCAAGGCGCTGCCCGCCCCCGACTTCGACGCGCGCGTCGCCGGACGGGCCCCGGAGAGCGAGACCGAACAGCTCGTGTGCGCGCTCTTCGCCGAGGTGCTCGCCCTCGACACGGTCGGCGCCGAGGACAACTTCTTCGAACTCGGCGGCGACTCCGGCCTCGGCATGCGCCTCGCCCGCCGGATCCGCGAGGAACTCGGCGTCGACCTGCCCATCCGGCGGCTGTTCTCGGCGCCCACCCCGGCCGGCGTGGCCCGGGCCCTCGCGGCCAAGGTCCGGCCGGTGCTGCAGCGGGTCCCGGACCGCCCGGACCCGCTCCCCGTCACCGCCGGCCAGTTGCGCACCTGGCTGCTGGACCGGCTGGCCGGCGACGGCGGGGCCGCGCCCGCGCACCACGCGCTCGCCCTGCGCATCCGCGGCGCCCTCGACCGGGACGCCCTCACCGCGGCGCTCGGCGACCTCACCGACCGGCACGAGATCCTGCGCACCACCTTCCCCGGCACCGGCCGCTCGGTCCACCAGCGGATCCAGGAGGCGGCGGCCGCACGGCCCGCGCTGCACCTCACCGAGGCCCGCGAGGAGGACCTGCCGGAACTGCTGCGCCGGGCCGGCGCCCACACCTTCGACCTCACCCGCGACACACCCTGGACCCACACCCTGTTCGCCCTCTCCGACACCGACCACGTCCTGCACCTGCTCGTGCACCACATCGCCGCGGACGCCCGGTCGACCGGCGTGCTGATGCGCGACCTCGCCGCGGCCTACGGGGCCCGGCGCCGCGGCCGCGCCCCCGAACGCGCACCGCTGCCCCTGCAGTTCGCCGACTACGCGCTGTGGGAGCGGGAACTGCTCAGCGGCGAGCAGGACCGCGAGACCCTCGCCTGGGACGAGATCCAGTTCTGGCGCGGCGCCCTCGACGGCGCCCCCGAGGGCCTGGACCTGCCCGCCGACCGCGCCCGCCCGGTGCTGCCCACCCGCCGCGCCGGCTCCGTACCGGTCCTGCTGGACGCCCAGGCGCACGCCCGGCTCACGGCTGCGGCCGAACCGGCCGGGGCCGACACGTTCACCGTGCTCCAGGCGGCGCTCGCGCTGCTGCTCGGCCGGCTCGGCGGCGGCGACGACGTCACCCTCGGCACGGTGCTGCCCCGCAGCGACGACGAGGTCGAACTGGAAGGACTGATCGGCGCCTTCGAACGGCCCCTCGCCCTGCGCACCGACCTCTCCGGCGACCCCGGCTTCACCGAACTCCTGCGCCGGACGCACGACGCGGGCCGGGAGGCACGCCGCCGCCAGGACGTGCCCTTCCCCCGGCTGCTGGAGGCCCTCGGACTGCCGCCCACCCCCGACCGCCACCCCGTCTTCCAGGTCGCCCTCGACCTCCGCGACGCCGGCGAGGACCCCTGGGACGCCTGGCAACTGCCCGGCCTGAGCACCAGCCCCGTCGCGCTCGGCACCGACGCCACGGAGTTCGACCTGTCCCTGCGCCTGGACGAGACCGAGGACCCCGACGGCGCCCCCGGCGGCCTCACCGGCGAACTGCGCTACGCCACCGACCTGTTCGACGAGGCCACCGCCACCGCCTTCGCCGCACGGCTGGTCCGCGTCCTGGAACAGGTCGCCGCCGACCCCGGGCTGCGGATCGGGGACGTCGACCTGCTGCTGGACGACACCGAGCGGCGCACGGCCCTGGAGACGGGCGACGACACCGAGCCGCCCGCGACGACCGCCGTCGAGGCACCGGCCGCGCAGGCCGCCGCCACCCCCGGCGCGGTCGCCGTGACGGACGCCGCCGGCTCCCTCACCTACGCCGAACTCGACACGAGCGTCCGCATCCTGGCGCGGCGGCTCGCGGCGCGCGGGATCGGCGCCGAGGACGTGGTCGCCGTGGACGAACCCGCGGGCGCCGCACTGGTCGGCCCGCTGCTCGCGGTGCTGCGCTGCGGTGCCGTGCCCTGGCCGGTCCCCGGCCCCGACGCGGCAGCGGCCGGGATCCGGCCCGCCGCCGTGCTCACCACCGCGGCCCGCGCCGCGGCCTGGACGTCCGCCGCGGACCTGCCCGTCGTGCTCACCGACGCCGACGACCCGACCGCCGAGGGCGCCGACCCGCGCCCCCCGCTCCCCGGCCACGCCGCCCTGCTGCTCCCCGGGACGGCCGGGACCGGCGCGTACACGGTCGTCGAGCACCGCACCCTCGCCGCCCGCGTCGCGCACCGCGCCCGCACCTCACCCGTCTCCGGAGTGACCCTGCTGGACACCCGCGCGCCGGCCGCGTCCCTGCTCACCCCGCTGCTCGCCACCCTCGGCTCCGGCGGTACCGTCCGCTTCGGCACCCCCTCGGCGCGGGAACCGGACGCCGACCTCCTGGTCACCACCGGCGCCCTGCTCGGCGCGCCGGGCGCGGTAGCGGCGGCGTACCCGGAGATCCTGCTCACCGACGACGAGCCGTACCGCGTCCCCGCCGTCACCACCCGGGTCACCGGGCACACCCTCGCCGAGATGGGCGGCGGCTGGCTGGAGGCGCGGCTCGCCCCCGGCGAACACCCGCCCGCCTCCCGGCTCCCGGCGGGACGGCCGCTGCCGCACACCCTCGCCCGTGTCCTGGACGACCGGCTGCGCCCGGTGCCCACCGGCGTCGAGGGGGACCTGTACCTCGCGGGCGGCACCCTCGCCCGGGGCTACGCGGGACGGCCCGGAGCGAGCGCCGAACGGTTCGTCGCCGACCCCTACCGGCCAGGCGGCCGGATGCTGCGCACCGGCGAGCGGGCCAGGCGGGACGCGGCGGGCGTGCTGTCGCTGCGCGACCGGCGTGCCACGCGGACCGCCCGGCCGGCCGGCCGGGGCGGCGGCGAACTGGACGTGCTGCTGCCGCTGCGCGCCGAGGGCGACCGCGCGCCGCTGTTCTGCCTGCACCCGAGCATGGGCCTGAGCTGGTCGTACGGGGCGCTGCTGCCGTATCTGCCGGCCGACCTGCCGGTGTACGGGGTGCAGGCGCGCGGACTGGCCGGACCCGAGGAACTGCCGCACAGCATCGAGGAGATGGCCGCCGACTACGCCGACGAGATCCGCGGTGTGCAGCCCGAGGGGCCGTACCACCTGCTCGGCTGGTCCTTCGGCGGCATGATCGCCCAGGCCATCGCCTGCCGGCTGGAGGAACTGGGCGAACAGGTCGCGCTGCTCGCGCTGCTCGACGCCTACCCCAGCAGCGTGGGCAAGTCGGTCTCCCGGGACCGCGGCGTCTCCCGCGAGGAGCAGGCGTCGACCCTGATGGAGCAGGAGATCGAGGTGTCGGCGGGCGTCGACGCGCGCGGCAACCTCGGCGACCGGGTGCTGTCGCGGATGCAGGAGGTGCTGGGCAACATGGCCCGGTTCGCGCCCGGCCACGAGCCGCGCCGCTTCGGCGGTGACCTCCTGCTGTTCATCGCCGCCGACGACCGGCCCGACGAACTGCCCGCCGACCTGGCCAGGGCCAGTTGGGAGCCGCTCACCGGCGGCACCGTCGAGGCCCACGAGATCCCGGTCGACCACTACCGGATGCTGCACCCCGGACATCTCGCGCCGGTCGGCCGCGTCCTCACCGAGAAGCTCACCGCAAGCCCCACCGAGCGCATCGCGCACCCCACCGCAACCGAAGGCGGATGACACCGTGACGAACCCTTTCGACAACGAGAACGGCACCTTCCTCGTACTCGTCAACGACGAGGGCCAGCACTCGCTCTGGCCGGCGTTCGCGGAGGTACCGCAGGGCTGGACCACCGCGTTCGGCGAGGCCGGCCGGGCCCAGTGCCTGGAATTCGTCGAGGAGCACTGGACCGACCTGCGGCCCAAGAGCCTCATCGCCCGGACGGAGGGCGCCGCCACGGCCTGAGCCGCGGCACCCCCACGGAAGGAGACAGGTGGACACCGAACAGGTGACGGCCGTGGTCATCGGCGACATCGCGCTCATCGTGGTCGCCTCCTGGCTGCTGGGCGCGCTGGCCCGCCGGCTGGGGCAGCCGACCGTGATCGGACAGATCGCGGCCGGTGTCGCCCTCGGCCCCACCCTGCTGGGGCAGCTCCCCGGCGATCCGACGAAGACGCTGTTCCCGCCGGAGGTGCTGCCGTATCTGACCGTGCTCTCCCAGGTCGCCGTCGTGGTCTTCATGTTCCTCGCCGGATACGAGATCGATTACCGGCAGTTGCGCCACGGCGGCCGGTCCGTACTGGCGGTGGCCGCGCTGGCGCTGCTGGTCCCGGCCGCGCTCTCCACCGGCGCGGTCACCCTCCTCGACGGGGCGTTCACCGCGGTCGAACCGGACGCGGGCGGGCGGACGTTCGTGATGTTCATGGCGGTGGCCTGCTCGGTGACCGCGCTGCCGGTGCTGGTGGCGATCGTCCGCGAACGCGGCATGACGGGCACCCCCACCGGCACGGTCGCCGCCACCGCGGCCGGGATCATGGACGTGGTGGCCTGGCTGGTGCTGGCCGCCGCGTTCGCCGGCACCGGTCACACCGCGGGCCCGCCGTGGCTGCTGGCGCTGGTACTGATCGTGCTGTTCGCCGCGGTCATGTTCCTGGTCGTACGGCCGCTGCTCGACCGGCTGCTGCGCCGTTCGCAGGCCTGGCTGCTCAGCCCGGTGCCGATCGCGCTCGGGCTGGCCCTGGGCAGCGCCTGGGTGACGGCCGGGCTGGGGCTGCACCCGGTGTTCGGCGCCTTCCTCGCGGGGCTGGTCATGCCCCGCCGCGACGAGGCCCCGGACCCCGAGGTGGCACGGCCGATGGAGCAGACCGCGGGGCTGCTCCTGCCGCTGTTCTTCGTCACCACCGGACTGAAGTTCGACATCGGCGGGCTCGACACCGACGGACTGGTGCTGCTGGCGCTGATCCTGGTCATCGCGGTGGCCGGCAAACTCGGCCCGGCGTACGCGGCCTGCCGGTTCACCGGACTCGGCCCGCACCACGCCGCGCGGGTGGCCGCCCTGGTGAACACCCGCGGACTCACCGAACTGATCGTGCTCAATGTGGCACTCGACACCGGGGTGATCGGCCCCGGACTTTTCACGGTGCTCGTCCTCATGGCTCTGGTCACCACCTGCATGACCGGGCCGCTGCTCACCTTGATCGGGCGAAACGAACGTCCGATCGCGGAAATTGGACGGGTTGACCGACCCGCCGGACGAATTCAGGCTCCATAGGAACGCAGTAACGGACAGGGAGTTGGCTGTGGCAGCAAGCACCGAAGATTTCGATGTGGCCGTGATCGGGGGCGGACCCGCCGGTTCCACCCTCGCCGCGCTCGTCGCCAAACAGGGCCACCGGGTCGTCGTACTGGAAAAGGAGAATTTCCCGCGCTATCAGATCGGCGAATCGCTGCTGCCGTCCACCATCCACGGCGTGTGCCGGCTCTCCGGCGCCGCGGACGACCTCGCCGCGGCCGGCTTCCCGCTCAAGCGCGGCGGCACCTTCCGCTGGGGCGCCCGGCCCGAGCCGTGGACCTTCGCCTTCGCCGTCTCGCCCCGCATGGCGGGCCCGACGTCCGTGGCCTATCAGGTCGAGCGGTCCAAGTTCGACGACATCCTGCTGAAGAACGCCCGCAAACAGGGCGCCGACGTCCGCGAGGGCTGCCCGGTGCGCGGGGTCGTCGAGGACGGCGAGCGGGTCCGCGGCGTCACCTACAGCGACCCCGACGGCACCGAGCGCGAGATCCGCGCCAAGTACGTGGTCGACGCCTCCGGCAACAAGAGCCGGGTGTACAACAAGGTCGGCGGCACCCGCGAGTACTCCGACTTCTTCCGCAGCCTCGCCCTCTTCGGCTACTTCGAGAACGGCAAGCGGATGCCCGAACCCCAGCGGTTCAACATCCTCTGCGTGGCCTTCGAGAGCGGCTGGTTCTGGTACATCCCGCTCAGCGACACCCTCACCAGCGTCGGCGCGGTCGTCCGGCAGGAACTGGCCGAGAAGATCCAAGGCGACCCGGAGGAGGCGCTGCGGGCGCTGATCGCCGAGTGCCCGATGATCGCCGACTACCTCTCCGACGCCACCCGCGTCACCGAGGGCCAGTACGGCGAGATCCGGGTCCGCAAGGACTACTCGTACCACCACACCACCTTCACCCGGCCCGGCATGATGCTCGTCGGCGACTCCGCCTGCTTCGTGGACCCGGTCTTCTCCTCCGGCGTGCACCTGGCCACCTACAGCTCCCTGCTGGCCGCCCGCTCCCTCAACAGCGTCCTGGAGGGCAAGGTCGGCGAGGACGCCGCGATGGGCGAGTTCGAGGCCCGCTACCGGCGCGAGTACGGCGTCTTCTACGAGTTCCTCGTCTCCTTCTACGAGATGCACCGCGACGAGAACTCCTACTTCTGGCAGGCCAAGAAGGTCACCGCGAACAACGAGCCCGAACTCCAGTCCTTCGTCGAGCTGATCGGCGGGGTCTCCTCCGGCGAGCAGGCCCTGATGAACGCCGGGGCGCTCGGCGACCGGCTCACCGAGAACTCCGAGGAGTTCGCCACCGCGGTGGAGAAGTACGCCGCCAACGACGACGGCAGCGCCGTACCCCTGTTCAGCTCCTCCGTGGTGCGCAACGCCATGCACGCGGCGGGCCAGGTGCAGATGCGGGCGCTGCTCGGCGAGGACGCCGAACCCGAGGCCCCCATGTTCCCCGGCGGTCTCGTCACGTCACCCGACGGCCTCTACTGGCTGCCGGCCACCACCGCCTGAGGAGGCGAACCGAGACGATGGCCCCCCGTGACGTACCCGTGTACAACCGCCGGGACCGGTTCGACCCGGTCCCGGAGCTGGCCGGGCTGCGCGCCCAGTGCCCGGTGCTGCGGACCGAACTGCACGGCGGGCCCTCCAGCCAGGTGGTCGGCTGGCTGGTCACCGGCGCCGAGGAGGCCCGCGAGGTGCTCAGCGACCAGCACCGGTTCACCATGCTGCCGCCCGCCGACACCGAGGCGCAGTCCCGTCGGCTCCAGAACATCGGCAACCCGCTGCACTACGACCCGCCGGAGCACACCAGGCTGCGCAAGATGCTCAACCCCGAGTTCACCATGCGCCGGCTGCGGCGGCTCCAGCCCCGCATCGACGACGTCGTCGAGGAGTGCCTCGATGCGATGGAACAGGCCGGCAGTCCGGCCGACCTGATGCACCACTTCGCCTGGCAGATCCCCGGCCACACCGCCTGCGAACTGCTGGGCGTCCCCCGCGACGACCGGGCGGAACTCTCCCGCCACCTCGACATCACCCGCGACGACGGCCGCGGCCGGGCCCGCCAGATGGCGGCCGGCCGGGCCTACCGCGCCTACTTCACCCAGCTCACCGCACGGCAGCGCCGCGACCCGGGCGACGACCTGCTGGGCATGCTGGTCCGCGACTACGGCGACGAGATCACCGACGAGGAACTGGAGGGCCTGGCCGCGTCACTGACCTCCGCCGGCATCGAGAACGTCGCCAGCATGCTGGGGCTCGGCACCCTCGCCCTGCTCGAACACCCCGGCCAGCTCGCCCTGCTGCGCCGGGACCCCGGCCTCGTCGACCGCACCGTGGAGGAACTGCTGCGCTACGTGTCGGCGATCCCGACCCTCTCGCCGCGCACCGCGCTGGAGGACGTGCCGCTCGGCGGGCACGTGATACCGAAGGGGGAGCGGGTCATCTGCTCCGCCTTCGCGGTGAACCGGATCGCCGCCCCCGGCGGCGACCCCGAGAACGGCTTCGACATCACCCGTGAACCCAGCCCGCACCTGGCGTTCGGACACGGCGTGCACCACTGTCTCGGCGCCCCGCTCGCCCGGATGCAACTGCGCAGCGCCTACCTGGCGTTGTGGCGGCGCTTCCCGGAGCTGCGGCTCGCCGTCCCGCACGACGAGATCCGGTTCCGCATGCCGTCCTCGCGGGTGTACTCCGTGGACGCGCTGCCGGTGGCCTGGTAGGAGGAGAGACGCACATGCCGCAGCAGACCCGAGAGCAGGTCCCGCAGCAACCCCCGCGGGCCCAGGCCTACCCCGAACTGCTCTACACCCGGCGCACCCGGTTCGACCCGGCCGACGACCTGCGGGCCGCGCCCCCGCTGAGCAGGTACGTCATCGGCCCCAACGAGTCCGACGAATGGGTCTGGCTCGCCACCGGCTACGCCGAGGTGCGCCGCATCCTCGGCGACCACACCAACTTCAGCACCCGCCGCCGGTGGGGCGCCGCCGGACCCGACTGGCGCCCGCCGGAGCTGGTCGGCCACCTCATGGACTACGACCCGCCGGAGCACACCCGGCTGCGCCAGATGCTCACCCCCGAGTTCACCGTACGGCGGCTGCGCCGGCTCGAGCCGGACCTCGAAGCGATCATCGAGGAGCACCTGGACGCCGTCGAGGCCGCCGGACCGGGCGCCGACCTGATGCCGCTGTTCGCCCAGCCGGTGCCGGGCGAGGTGCTCTGCGAGCTGATCGGCGTGGCCCGCGACGACCGCCCCGAGTTCCTGCGCCACTGCCACCGGCACCTCGACTTCTCCCGCAGCCGCAAGGTGCGGGCGGCCGACGGCGCCGCGTTCTCCCGCTACCTCGTGTCGATGGTGGCCCGGCAGCGCGAGGACCCCGACGAGGGTTTCATCGGCTCCCTGGTGCGCGAGCACGGCGACCGCTTCACCGACGACGAGATGCGCGGCGTCTGCGTCCTGCTGATCCTCGCCGGCATCGACAACATCGAGGGCATGATCGGCCTCGGCGTGCTGGCGATGCTGGAGCACCCCGAGCAGTTGCCGCTGCTCCTCGGCTCCCGCGACGCGGACGGCGACGGCACGGGTACGGGCACGGGTACGGGCCGGGGCAACGGGGGCGGGGGCGGGGGCCGGCTCGGCTCCGACCGCGCCCTGGACGAGCTGATCCGCTACATGTCGGTGGCCAACGCGCCCACCCCGCGCACCGCGGTGCACGACGTGACCATCGGCGACCAGGTGATCAAGGCCGGTGAGACCGTCATCTGCTCGCTCACCATGGCCAACCGCGACCCGTCCCTCACCGACGGACCGGACCGGCTCGACCTGGCCCGTGAACCGGTCGCCCACGTCGCCTTCGGGCACGGCGTCCACCACTGCCTGGGCGCCGCACTGGCCCGTACCGAACTGCGGATCGCCTACCGGGCGCTGTGGCGGCGCTTCCCCGGCCTGCGGCTGGCCGTCCCCCTGGAGGAGGTGCGCTTCTACAACCGCGCGCTCGCCCACGGGGTGCACCGGCTGCCGGTCACCTGGTGAGCGGCGGGGGAGGGGGCGGACCGATGGAGATCCGGATCGACCGCGACAAGTGTGTGAGCGGGGGTGTCTGCGCGATGTTCGCGCCCCGCGTCTTCGACCAGGACGACGACGGCGTGGGCGTCGTCGACAACACCGCGCCGGCCGCGGAGCTGGCCGCGGCCGTGCGGTCGGTTCTCTGGCGCTGCCCGGGACACGCCATCAGCGTCCACGAGCCGAGCCGCTGAGCCACCGGGGAAGGACACGGAAGGACACGAGAGGGAGGACCCGGGGGGAGGGCGGCGGGGAGGGGGCCGGGTGATCACCCGGCCCCCTCCCCGCCGCCCCGGTCGCCCCGCCGGGCCTCAGGGGCTCGGCCCGCCTCGCCTGAGCGTCGCGAGCCGCCGGGCCTCGGCGACTCCCGCGCATCCGGCCAGCCCCAGCGCGTCCGTCAGCTCGGCGGCCAGGATCTCCAGCACCTGCCGGACACCGTCCTCGCCGCCGGCCGCCAGGCCCCACAGCGGCGCCCGGCCCACCAGCACCCCCGACGCGCCGAGCGCGAGGGCCTTGAGGACGTCCGTGCCGCCGCGCACCCCGCCGTCCAGGAGCACCTCGCAGCCGCCGTCGACGGCCGCCACCACGTCGGGCAGCGCGTCCACGGCGGTCAGCGCGCCGTCCAGTTGGCGGCCACCGTGGTTGGAGACCACCAGGGCGTCGACGCCGTACTCCACCGCCCGCCGCGCGTCCTCGGGGTCCAGTACCCCCTTCAGCACGATCGGCAGCCTGGTGTGCTCGCGCAGCCGCCGCACCGACGACCAGGTCAGGGACCGGGAGAAGGTCTCCGCGGTGTGCGCGGCCACCGCCGACGCGCCGTCGTCGCCGCGGTGCGCCGCCGACGTCCCGGCGCCCAGATGGACCGCCCGGACGTCGGCCGGCAGCGCGAACCCGTTGCGCACGTCACGCAGCCGGCGGCCCATCCACGGCACGTCGACGGTGAGCACCAGCGCCTCGCAGCCGGCGTCCTCGGCCCGGCGGACCAGGTCCAGCGTCCGCCCGGTGTCCCGCAGCCAGTAGAGCTGGAACCACACCGCGCCGCCGACCGCCGTGACCTCCTCCACCGGGACACTGCTCAGCGTCGCCACGGTGAACGGCACCCCCGCCGCCTTCGCGGCCCGCGCGGTCGCCGCCTCGCCCTCGGCATGGACCAGCCGGTGGTACGCCACCGGCCCGACCGCCACCGGGAACCGCACCGGCCGGCCGAGCAGCGTCGTCCCCGGGTCGCACGCGGACACGTCGTTGAGGACCCGGGGACGCACGAACACCGCGTCGAACGCGGCCCGGTTGGCCGCCAGCGACAGTTCCCGGCCGCTGCCCCCGGCGACGAAGTCCCACACCTCGGGCGGCAGGGCCGCGGCGGCGGCCCGCTCGACGTCGTCCAGGTCGAGCGGGCCCGCCGCCGCGTCCCGGCCCAGGTCACCGCTGGCCATGCCGCCCGTTCTTCTCGAGTTCCACCGCCTCGTACAGCGCCTTGATGTTGGCGCTGCCGAACGTCCCCGCGCCCTGCCGTTCGATGACCTCGAAGAACAGCGTGCCCTTGGGGTGCGTGGAGGACGTGAAGATCTGGAAGAGCTGGCCGCCGTGGTCCTCGTCCGCCAGCAGTCCGGTCTCGCGCAGCGTCTCGATGGAGTGCGCCTGCGGCGCGATCCGGCCGTCGAGCAGGTCGTAGTAGGCGTCCGGCGTGTTCAGGAAGCGGACACCGCGCCCGCCCAGCGCGCGGACCGTGCGCACCGCGTCGTCGCTGGAGAAGGCGAGGTGCTGGATGCCGGCTCCGTCGTGGTTCTTCAGGAACGCGTCGATCTGGCCCGGCTCGGCCGAGGTGTCGGGCTGGATGAGGGTGAGCGTCACCGCGCCGTTCCGGCTCTGCACCACCTTCGACTCCATCGCCTGCGTGCCGACGACGATCCGCTCCGCGAAGATCTCGTCGAAGCCCAGCGCGTCACCGTAGAACCGCACCGTCGTCTCCAGGTCCCCGGCGGGCAGGCAGACCGCGAAGTGGTCGATCTCCAGCAGCCCCACCGCACCGGACCAGGACGGCCGTTCACCGGCGACCGGCGTGAACCCCGCCGGGAGCCCGTCCGCCGCGCCGCTCCCGCGCTCCACCAGGGTGTGGACGACGTCCCCGAAGCCGCCGATCAGCGCGCTCGCCCGGACCCCGTCGCCGGAGTGCCGCTCCGGCCCGCGCAGCGCACGGGCGCCCGCGGCCACGGCGGCGGCGTACGCGGCGTCCACGTCGCCGGTGCGCAGCGCGATGTCGGCGACCCCGTCGCCGTGGGCCGGGAGGTACGCGGAGGCGGGGTGCCGGTCGCTCAGCGGGGTCGTCAGGACCAGGGTGATCCCGCCGTGCCGGAGCGCCAGGCCGCGGTGGTCGGCCGAGGCGCTCTCGCCGGCGACCGAGAAGCCGTACGCCTCCCGCCAGTTCCGGGACGCCGCCCGGAGGTCCTCCACATACAACTCGACGTAGTCGATCGTGCATTGGCTGAGGGGATGATTCACGCCCGCTCGATCATTCATGACGGTCCCTGGGTCGAAGAAAGATCGGGATGTGCGGGACAACCGTACAACTCGGCCCTCGAATTACGCACTTGTCCAAGTTTCCGGGCCGAACTCCTCGTCAAAGAAGCGCCGTTGTCGCAGTTGGCCACATGCGTGATACTGGCCCCCATGCAGATCCCGGAAAATCTTGAGGAATTGAGTACGGAGTCGCTGCACGCGTCGCTCACCGCCGCGTCCATGGAATCGATGAATCTGCTGAACAATATTGCCGGCGCCTATCCGGACGCAATATCGTTCGCGGCCGGCCGGCCCTACGAGGGATTCTTCGACACGGATCAGCTCCACACCTACCTGGAGGTGTTCACCGGCCATCTGCGCGACGAGCGGGGCCTGACGCGACAGCAGGTCTCCCGCACCCTCCTGCAGTACGGCGACACCAAGGGCGTCATCGCCGACCTGATCGCCCGCAACCTCGCCGTCGACGAGGGCATCGTCGCCGACCCGGCCTCCGTCGTCGTCACCGTCGGCTTCCAGGAGGCACTGTTCCTGGTGCTGCGCGCCCTGCGCGCCGAGGACCGCGACGCGCTGCTCGCCCCGTCCCCGACCTACGTCGGCCTCACCGGAGCCGCCCTGCTGACCGATCTGCCGGTGCTGCCGGTGCCCTGCGCGGAACACGGACTCGACCTGACGGAGCTGGTGCGGGTACTGCGCGCCGCGCGCGAGGCCGGCCGCCGGGTCCGCGCCTGCTACGTCACCCCGGACTTCGCCAACCCCATCGGCGTCAGCATGCCCCTCGCCGACCGGCACCGGCTCCTCGACATCGCCGCGGCGGAGGGCCTGCTGCTGCTGGAGGACAACCCCTACGGCCTCTTCCACCGCACCCCGGACCGGCGCCCGCCCACACTCAAGTCGCTCGACACCGACCGCCGGGTCGTCTACCTGGGCTCCTTCGCCAAGAGCGGCGTGGCGGGCGCGCGGGTCGGTTTCGCCGTCGCCGACCAGCGGGTGGGCGAGGGGCTGCTCGCCGACGAACTCTCGAAGATCAAGAGCATGCTGACGGTGAACACCTCACCGATCGCCCAGGCCGTCATCGGCGGCAAGCTGATCGCCAACGGCTTCAGCCTGGTCGCCGCCAACGCCCGGGAGGCCGCCGTGTACCAGCGCAATCTGACCCAGGTCCTGGAGGGACTCGACAGACGGTTCCGAGCGTGCCCGGAGGTGACCTGGAACGAGCCCGACGGCGGGTTCTTCGTCGTCGTCACCGTGCCGTTCACCGTGGACGACGCCTTCCTGGAGTACGCCGCAGGCGAGCACGGCGTGCTGTTCACCCCCATGCACCACTTCTTCGGCGCGGGCACCGAATCCCGCCAACTGCGGCTGGCCGTCTCCACCCTGACCCCGGAGCGGATCGAGGAGGGCCTCGACCGGCTGGCCGCCGCCGTCACCTCCCGACTGCCCGGCCCGGCCACCGCCCCCGTCACCACCGGGGCGGTCTCGTGATCCGCACCCTGGCCGTCGTCGGCACCGGACTGATCGGCACCTCCGTGGCGCTCGCCGCCGCCCGGCACGGCGTCACCGTCCACCTCCTCGACACCGACCCCCGCGCGGTCCGCACCGCCGAGCTGCTCGGCGCCGGCACCGCACGGCCGCCCGGGGAGCCGGTGGACCTCGCGGTGCTCGCCGTCCCCCCGAGCCGGGTCGCCGACGTCCTCACCCAGCAGCAGGCGCGCGGCCTGGCCCGCGGCTACACGGACGTGGCCAGCGTCAAGGCCGGCCCGGAACGGGAGGTACTGGCCCGCGCCCCGCGGCCCACGCACTTCGTCGGCGGCCACCCGATGGCCGGCCGGGAACGCTCCGGGCCGCTCGCGGCCCGCGCCGACCTCTTCCAGGACCGGACGTGGGTGCTCACCCCCTCCCGGCTCACCTCCAAGCAGACCTTCGACCGGGCCCTGGAGCTGATCGCCCTGTGCGGCGGCGTGCCCACCGTCATGCAGAGCCTCGCCCACGACGAGACCGTGGCGATCACCTCCCACGCCCCGCACCTCATGGCCGGCCTGGTCGCGGCCCGCCTCGGCGGCCGGTCGCCGGTCACCGCGCTCCTCGTCGGCCAGGGGTTCCGGGACGCCACCCGCATCGCGCGCGGCGACGCCCGGCTGTGGACCGACATCGTCGAGACCAACGCCGCCGAGGTGGCCGGCGTCCTCACCGCCCTGCAGACCGACCTGACCGCCCTGCTCACGGCGGTACGGGAACTGGCGGCACGGGACGGGCAGCACCGGGCGCGCAGCCGGCGCGACCTCACCGGCCTGCTGGAACGCGGCGTCGCCGCCCTGGAGACACTGCCCGCCCCGGCGCCCGGTCCGCTCGCCGCCGACACCGCCCGGGTCGACGTCACCCTCGCCGGGCACCCCGGCGAACTCGCCCGGCTCCTGGACACCGCGGCCGGACACGGCGCGAGCCCCGACACCGTCGCCGCGCCCCTCGCCCCGCACGGCCCGAACGGGCCACTGGTCATCCGCTTCGAACTGGTCCGGGCCGACGCGGCCGTGCTGGCCGGGAAACTGGCCGCCGAGGGCTGGGACGTCGCCCGCGGGCAGGACCCGGAGGGTGACGTACAGGACGGGCCGGCACCCGCTCTCGCCGGTGTTCCCGGCTGACGAGCCGGTGCCCCTCGCGGGGGAATGTCGAGGGGCACCGGTGATCGGGGCGCGGCGGCCGTCGTGACGGGCCGCCGCGGTTCGTCGTACGAGTGCGGCGCCGAGGCCGGTCAGGGGGTCGCCAGTGCCTCGGTCGGAGGCAGCCGGGCCGCGCGCAGCGCCGGATAGAAACCGGCCAGCGCGCCGATCAGCAGCGTCGAGCCGATGCCCCCGGCCATCGCCCAGGCCGGCACCACCGACGGCCAGCCCTGGTACGAGGCGTAGCCGAGGGTCACCACGATGCCCAGGGTCACCCCGCCGAGCCCGCCGAGCAGGGACAGGAGCTGCGACTCGCACAGGAACTGGTTGCGGATCTGGCCCCGGGTGGCCCCCAGCGAGCGGCGCAGCCCGATCTCGGAACGGCGCTCCAGCACGGAGATGACCATCGTGTTGGCCACCCCGACGCCGCCGACCAGCAGCGCCACCGCGCCGAGGCCGAGCAGCAGCCCGCTCAGGGTGTCGTCCGTGGCCTCCTTCGCGGCGAGCACGTCGGAGGGCCGGGACACCGCCACCTCGTCGGGCTTCTCCGGGTTGGCGGTGGCCCCCAGGATGGCCTGCACCTCGGAGACGTGCTCCTCGACGGCCCGTACGTGCACTTCCGTCGGATAGCCGTCGAAGCCGAGCTTCTCCTCGGCGTAGGGCCAGCCGACCAGTGCCTGGGTGTCCAGTTCCGGGATCAGCGCGTTGGGCGCGAGCACCCCGATCACGGTGAACCAGCGGTCGCCCAGCCACACCTGGATGTCCGCCCCGGCGCGGTGCACCCCGAGCTGCTGGGCGGCGCGCGGGCCGAGCACCACGGACGGATAGCGGTCGTTGGCCGCGTTCAGCCAGCGGCCGTCGGCCAGCTTCGCGCCGGTCGTCTCGGTCAGGTTGGTCTTGGCCGCCTTGACGGCGATCCCACTGGTCTCGGCCTCGGGGATGTGGTCGTTGCGGTAGACCTTGGCGTCGACCTTGCCGAGCGCCGTCACCGACTCCACGTCCTGGAGGTTGCCCACCATCTCCACCGACTCGCTCGGCAGCCGGGAGGCGTCACCGCTGAGCGAGGGCCCCGGGGTGACGGAGAGCAGGTTGGTGCCCAGGGCGCTCAGCCGCCGGTCCAGATCCTCCGTGCTGGAGGTGGAGATGCCCACCACGCCCACCATCGCCGCGATGCCGATGGCGATGCCCAGCGCGGACAGGAACACCCGCATCGGCCGGGCCCGCAGCCCGTACCCGCCCACCCGCAGCACGTCGGCGGGGCTCATCCGGGCCGGCCGGGGCCGGGCGCCCTCGGTACGCCGGCCGGTGCCCGTCACCGCTCCACCCCCGGCGCCGCGGCCGCCAGTTCACGGCCCGCCGCGGCCGAGTCGTACTCGATCCGCCCGTCCTTGAGCCGCACCTCGCGCGGCAGCGACGCGGCGACGTCCCGGTCGTGCGTGATGACGACGACCGTGGTGCCGGCGTCGTTCAGCTCGTGCAGCAGTTCCAGCACCGTCGCGCCGGACCGGGAGTCCAGCGCCCCGGTCGGCTCGTCGGCCAGCAGCAGCGGGGGATCGCCCAGCACCGCGCGGGCGATCGCGACCCGCTGCTTCTCGCCACCGGAGAGCTGGTGCGGCTCGTGGTACAGCCGGTGCCCGAGCCCCACCCGGCGCAGCGCCGTCTCGGCGAGCCGGCGCCGCTCGGCGCGCGGCGTGCCGCTGTACAGCAGTCCGTCGGCCACGCTGTCCAGCACCGGGATGCCCGAGGTGAGATGGAACTGCTGGAACACGAAACCGATGGTGCCGGCCCGCAGCGCCGACAGTTCGCGGTCGGTCAGCTCCTCGACGGCGTGGCCGTCGACCCGGACGTGCCCGGAGGTCGGGCGGCTCAGCGTGCCCATGATGTTGAGCATGGTCGACTTCCCCGACCCGGACGGCCCGACGATCCCGACCAGTTCACCGCGCCCGATCACCAGATCCGCCCCGGCCAGCGCGACGACCTCCCCGTACCGCTGCGAGACCTCCGTCAGCTCCACCACGTGCGGCGTCACTTGGGCACCCCCACGGTCATGCCTTCCTTGATGCCGGTGCCCTTCACCTCGACCAGACCGTCGGCGAACATGCCCAGCTCCACCGGCACCATCGAGGTGCCGTCGCCGTCGGCCGCCGGGACCTCCAGGGCGTAACCGCCGCCCGGCCGCGCCATCAGCGCGTTCACCGGCACCGCGAGCACGTTCCGGCGGCTGTCGGCCGCCAGCACCACGTCGACGGAGGCGGCCTGGTAGCGGCCCAGTTTCTTCTGGTCCTCGATCCGCAACTCGACCGGGAGGGTCGCCTCGTCCGCGCCCTGGCTCTCGGCGCCGGCCCCGGCCCCGGAACCGGCGGCGGCGCCCGCCGCGGTGCCGATGTCGGTGACCTCGCCCACCACGGTGGAGCCGTCCGGCAACCGGACCGTGGCCTTGGAGCCCTCCTTCACCAGGTCCTCGTGCTGCGGGTCGAGGTCCACCGAGACGATCCGCTCGGTGCCCGTCCAGGTCAGCACCTCGCCGCCGGCGACCGCGCCGGGCGAGGTCTTCAGCTCCGCGACCCGCCGGGCACCCGAGGCGACCACCGCGTCCCCGGGCCGTACGGTCCCGGTCTCCTCGGCGTTGAGGTCCTCCTGCCACTCCTCGACCGCCTGGGCGGTGCCCGAGGTGTACTCGTCGTCCACCTCGAAGCCGTCGTAGCCCAGCTTGTCGAGGTTGCGTTCCAGCATCCGCACGTCGGAGCCGTCGCTTCCGGGTTCCAGCGTGCGGTAGAAGGGGATCGTCCCGTACAGCAGCGGCACCTCGCGCTCGTTGACCCGGTAGACGGTCTCGCCGCGGGTGAGGGCGTCGCCCTCGCCGGGCACCCAGGTGACGAACTCGCCCTCGGCGGCGGCCTGTCCGCCGCCGCTCTGCCCGCTCTGGCCGGACGCGGCGGCGGAGCCGTCGGTGACGGGGGTCGGCTCGCCGCGGCCCAGGGTGCCGTCCACGGTCTCGGTACTGGTCAGTGTCATCCGCTGGACCTCGGTGGTCGCGGCCGGCCGGTCGGGTGCGGCCGCGGCGGCTTCGTCGTCGCCGCTGAAGGCGCCGGTGGCGGCGAGTCCCGCGGCGGCGGCCACGGCGATCGCCACCACCACGAGCAGGGCCGTACGCCGGCCGCGGCGCCTGCGGCGGTCCGCCGGCGGCCGGTCGCCCTCCTCGGTCACCGCCGGCCGCTCCGCCTCCTCGGCGACGGCCGGTTTCCGCTCCTCGCCGTCCGGGACCGCGGGAGCCCCGCCGGGCTCCGCGACGGCCGGCAGACGATCCGCCTCGTCCTGCGCGGTCACTGGCCCCCGCCGCCCTGGATCATCATGCCGCCCCCAGGCCACTTGTCCTGGCACGCGGAACGGGCCTGCTGGAAGGTCGGGTCGCCCATGCTGAGGCCGGCCCCGGCGAAGTCGAGGGCCATCTGGCCGCCGTTGATCTCCGGGTCCGGGAACTTCGGCACGCCGTTCTCACGGATGCACTCCGCCCAGGCGGCGACCTTCGTCGGATCGAGCGGCTCACCGCCCTGGTCCTGTCCCTGGGCCTGCGGGGCCTTGCCCCGGCACGCCTCCATGGCGCCCTGGAACTCGGGGGAGTCGGTGTCGACGTCGCCCGCGTCCATGCGGACGCCGCCGTCGGCCTGCTGGGGGTCGGGGAAGCCGGGCACGCCCTCGGCGCGCATGCACTCGGCGAACTCCAGGGCCTGGTCGAACTGGCTGTTCGCCGACCCGGAGGAGGAGTCGGAACTCGCCTCGCCGCCGGAGGCCGCGTCGGACTCGTCGGAACAGCCGCTCAGCAGCACGCCGGTGAGCAGCAGGGACACGGGAAGAATGGCGCGCCCGATCAGAGCGCGACGATGTGTGGAGAACATGGACGGAGTTGTACGCGGGCGGCGGTTACACGCCGGGAACAACCGCCCCCACCTCGTTCACCCCGCCACACGTTATTCCCCTGTTACGGGGTCCAGGGCATCCTGACCGGCATGAGAGTGCTGATTGTCGACGACCACCTCGAACTCGCCGAGACGATCGCCGCCGGACTGCGGCAGGAGGGCATGGCCGTCGACCTGGCATTCGACGGACAGCAGGCGCTGGACCAGGCCACCGTGTACGACTACCACGTCATCGTCCTCGACCGGGACCTGCCGGTGCTGCACGGCGACGAGGTGTGCCGCGCCCTGATCGAGCACGGCTCCCGGTCCCGCATCCTCATGCTCACCGCCTCCGCCACCGTCGCCGACCGGGTCGACGGTCTCAGCCTGGGCGCCGACGACTACCTGACCAAGCCGTTCGCCCTGGCCGAACTGGTCGCGCGGATCCGCGCCCTCGCCCGGCGCGCGCACCCCGCCGTGCCCCCGGTGCTCACCCACGGCGATCTGTCGCTCTCGCCCGCCGAGCACACCGCCTGGCGTGGCGAACGCCAACTCGACCTGTCACCCAAGGAGATGGCCGTACTGGAACTGCTGCTGGCCGCGGGGGGCGCGGTGGTCTCCGCGGAGGAACTGCTCGAACGGGCCTGGGACGACGCCACCGACCCGTTCACCAACACCGTGAAGGTGACCGTCAGCAGGCTGCGCCGCAAGCTCGGCGACCCGCCCGTGATCGAGACGGTGCCGCATGTCGGCTACCGCATCTGAACCGGCCGGCCGGTTCCGCATCCGCTGGTCGGCCCGGCTCCGCCTGACCCTGCTCTACGGGGCGCTGTTCCTCGTCTCGGGCGCCACCCTGCTGGCCGTCACCTACCTCCTGGTGGTGCAGAGTCCCGCGTCCAAAGGGACCAGGGTGACCACGGTGAACGCCTCGCGCAACCCGGCCGTGCAGGAGATCAAGTCGCAGATCTCCTACGTCGCCGACCGCCAGCGCCAGGAGGCGCAGCGCACCCTGCTCACCCGGTCCGGGATCGCGCTCGGCGTCATGACCGGTGTCTCCGGCGGGCTGGGCTGGCTGATGGCCGGGCGGGTGCTGCGGCCGGTCCGCGTGATGACGGAACGGGCCCGGCGCATCTCGGCGCACAATCTGCACGAGCGGCTCGCGATGCCCGGCCCCGCCGACGACGAGCTGAAGAACCTCGGCGACACCTTCGACGGGCTGCTCGCCCGGCTGGACGCCGCGTTCGAGGCGCAGCGCCGCTTCGTCGCCAACGCCTCGCACGAACTGCGCACCCCGCTGACCCTGCACCGGACGGTGATCGAGGTCGCGCTCAGCAGACCGGACACCGACGGCCGGGCACTGCGCGCCGTCTGCGAACGGGCGCTGGCCATCGGCGAGGACCAGAACCGGCTGATCGAGGCGCTGCTGACCCTGGCGAGCAGCCAGAGCGGCGTCTTCCCCCGCGAGCCGCTGGACCTCGCGGAGGTCGTCACCGACGTCCTCGACACCCTCGCGCCCACCCGCCCCGGACACGTCCGCGTGGACGTCGCCCTGCGCCCGGCCCCGGCCGAGGGCAACGTCCCCCTGCTGGAACGGCTGGTGACCAACCTGGTCGGCAACGCCTACCGGTACACCCCGCCCGGCGGCTGGATCCGGGTGACGAGCGGACCGCGGGACGCGGGGCCGGTGCTGCGCGTCGTGAACAGCGGACCGGTGGTCCCGCGGGAGGCCATCCCGCTGCTCTACCAGCCCTTCCAGCGGCTCGGCCACCGCTCCGCGCGCGCCGACGGCCACGGCCTGGGGCTGTCGATCGTGGCGGCGGTCGCCGACGCCCACCGGGCCCGGATCGCCACCGAACCGGGCCCCGAGGGCGGCCTCGACATCACCGTCGCCTTCCCCCGCGGCCCCCGCGCCGGCGACCCGCCCGGGACGCCCGGGTGAGTCCAGGCCGACGCCGCACGACCGGGTGCGGGGGAACGCGGGACTGAGCACGGGCCCGGACGGAGGTCCTTCGGAACGAGCCGCCGGAACGAGCCGCCGCGACGAGCCGCCGGGTCGCGTGCCGCCCGTCCTCGGCCCCTGTCACTTTCGGATCGTTCCGGATGCCCCGACCGGCGCACTCGCCCCTACTCGATGTCGTTGGCGATGCCGACGCCCTTGTGGCCGCTGTGGAAGGGCTGGCTCACGAAGCCGGCGGCCGGGCCCGCCGAGGCGGAGACCGCGGTCCCGGCCGCGGCCGGCGTCGTGCCCGCCGCCACCGGCAGGAGGGCAGCGGAGGAGGCGTTGGCCCAGTGGGCCACGATGCCGTTGTCCCGGCGCTGGCTGGCCGGGCCGGAGTGGGCGCTCACCGAGGCGGAGTGGCCGTAGTACTTGGCGGCGTACTTCAGCGCGCCGAAACCGCCCGTCGAGAAACCGGACACGGCTTGGAGTACCAGCCCGCGTGCCCGCCCGGTGTGCGCCCGCCCGGTGGGGGCACACCGGGAGCGGGGGCCTCGACGGGCGTTCTGCGACCGGCGTCAGCGGTTGGCGGCACCGCCCCGGGCGCCGCCGCGCAGGACACTCATGATCATGACAGTCCGCTGCGGTGGGCGTGGCATGTGGTGGCGGTCTTTTCCCGGGCCCGTTCTCGGCGCCGTGACGATCCACTTAGTTTTTGCACTCCGCTTTTCCGCCGCGAATCGAGGAGTCGACGTGTGCCGTGCATTCGTTTCGGGACCCGCGGTCCCGGCCGCCGACGCGGCGGTGGACACCGCGACGCCGGCCGGCCCGCCGGCTCCCACCGACGAGCGGGTGCCGGCCGTGCGGACCTCCGCGGGCGACTTCCCTCCCCGCCCGTCCTGGTGACCGGCGGCGTTTCAGGCAACGCGCGGTACGTCGTGCGGCCCGCCCGTCCCGCGGACCCGCCGGGCACGCCGGCCTTCCCGGTGTCGCCATGACCGCCCGCCCGTCCCGCACCCGCCCGGCTCACGCCCGGCCGTCCCGCATCCGCCCGGCCCACGCCCGGCCCTCCCGCATCCGGCCGTCCCGCATCCGGCCGGCTTCCGGCCGGCCGTCCGTCGGCAGGCTGCTGGGCGTCATCGCGCTGGTCGCCTTCGTGACCACCGCGGACAACTCGGTCCTGGTCGCGGCGCTGACCTCCATCCAGGCCGAACTCGGACTGGGCATGGCGGGCGCCCAGTGGCTCGGCATCGCCTACATGCTGGCCTTCGCCGGGCTGCTGCCGGCCACCGGACCGCTGCTCGACCGCTGGGGTCCGGCCGGGCTGCGGGCGGGGCTGCTGATCTTCGCCTCGACGTCGCTGACCGCCGCGCTGGCGTCCGACGCCGTCGTGCTGCTGGCCGCCCGGGTGGGGCAGGGCCTGGGGGCCGCGCTGGTGGTTCCCGGCACGCTGCGGCTGCTGCGCACCGGGCTGCCCGCCCGGCACCGGCACCTGGGGGCCGCGGTCTGGACCGCGGCCCTGGCCGCGGCGCTCGCGCTGGGACCGTGGCTCGGCGGGCTGCTCACCCAGCACGGCCACTGGTCCTGGATCTTCCTGGCCCATCTGCCCCCGCTGGCCGCCGCGGCGCTCCTGCTCGGCCGGCCGGCTCCCGCCGGGCCCGAGCCGGCCCGCGCTCCGGTCCCCGTCGCCGCCGCCCTGCTCGCGGTCGCCGCGAGCACGGCGCTGCTGGCGGGCGTCGTGGGCTGGGGCGAGGAGTGGTCCTGGCTGCCGGTGGCGGTGGGCGCGGCCGCGCTGGCGACGCTGGTACGCCACGAACGGCGCAGTACGACGCCGCTGCTCCCCCGGGGGGCGGTACGCAACCCCGCCGTGCTCGGTTCGGTCGCGGTGCTGCTGCCCTGGGGGATCGGGGTCAGCGGCGTCGTCTACTTCACCCCGATGGTCCATCAGGAAGCGTTCGCCCAGGGCCCCGTGGCGGCGAGCCTGCCGCTGGTCGTCATCGCGCTCGCGGTGGTGGCCGCCGCACCGGCCGTGGCGCCGATGACCAGGCGGTTCGGGGTGCGTACGACGGTCCTGGCCGGCTGCCTGGCGGGCGGCGGCGGGTTCCTGGCGCTGGCGGGCGCGGCGCACGCGCCCGACCTGCTGTCGCGGCTGCCCGGGCTGGTCCTGCTCGGCCTCGGGGCGGCCTGCACCGCGCCGTTGACCGCGCACCCGCTGGACACGGTCGCCGACCGGGACTCCGGCACGGTCGCGGCGCTGCTGACCGCGGCCCGCGAACTGGCCGCCGCACTGGGCGTCGCCCTGCTCGGCCTGGTGCTGGCCCGCGACGCGGTCGCCGATCCCGCGCACGGCTACGCCACGGCGCTGGTGATCGCGGCCGGGCTCCAGGCCGTCGCCGCGGCCGCCGCGCTGACGCTGCTGCACCCGCCGCCGAAACAGGTCCCCGCTTGACCTCGCCCCCTCACCTCATCCCCGCCCTCACTCCCTCCCGCACTCCCGCCTCCCCAGACCCCTGACCCTGACCCCCTTCCCCTCTCCCTCCGCCCCTCTCCCTCTGCCCCTCTCCCTCTCTCCCCCTTCCCCTCTCCCTCCACGATTGCCGAGAATCCGATGCCCGTGCGACGCGCCGAACCCACCCCCACCTCTGAATTCCTGCCCGCACACACGCTCTCCGCCCTGCTGCGTCGATGTGCCGACCGCCGCGGCGACGAACCCGCCGTCACCTACCTCGACCACTCCCGGGTCCGGGACGGCGCGGCCACCACCGTGACCTGGAGCGAACTCGACGAACGGGTCGACGCCGTGGCCGCGTGGATCCGGCCCCGGGCGGCCGCGGGGGACCGGGTCGCGGTGATGTGCGCCCAGTCGGTCGACTACCTCGCGTCGTTCCTCGGAGTGCTCCGCGCCGGGCTGATCGCCGTACCCCTCTTCCCGCCGGGGGACACCCGGCAGTGGCCGCGGCTGTCCGGCGTGCTCGCCGACTGCGCGCCGACCCTGCTGCTCACCACCTGGCGTGAGGTGCACGCCGTGCAGAAGTTCGCCGTCGCCGAGGGCCTCTCCGAGGGCCGGGTGGTCGCGGTCGACGCGCTGCCCGCCGCCGCCGGCGAGCGGATCGCCGAACCCGACCGGACCGACCCCGACGACATCGCCTACCTCCAGTACACCTCCGGCTCCACCAGGGCCCCGGCCGGCGTCATGGTGAGTCACCGCAACGTCCTCGCCAACTGCCGACAGGCCATCGACACCTTCGGCATGCGGCCCGGACACACCGTCAACGTCTCCTGGCTGCCGCTCTTCCACGACATGGGACTGGTGATCGGACTCGCCTGCCCCGTGGTGTCGCAGACCCGGTCGGTGCTGATGGACCCGGAGGCGTTCCTGGCCGACCCGACCCGGTGGCTGCGCGCGATGTCCGCCAACCCGGGCGCCATCACCGCCGCGCCGAGCTTCGCCTACGGTTACGCCGCGACGCGGGTCGGGGAGGACGACCGCGCGCTGCTGAACCTCGACCACGTGGTCGCGCTGATCGACGGCAGCGAACCGGTCCTGCCCGCCAACATCGAGTTGTTCCGCGCGGCGTTCGCCGACTGCGGCCTGCCGGCACGGGCGCACCGCCCCGCCTACGGACTGGCCGAGGCGACCGTACTGGTGTCGGCCTCGCCCGCCGGGGAAGAGCCGCGGGTGATCCGCCTGGACCGGGACGCCCTCGCCGCCGGACACGCCGTCCGGACGGCGGACCCGCGGGGGGAGACGCCGACGGGAGCACCGGACGGCCCCGGCGTGACCGCGCTGGTCGACTGCGGTCCGCCCGCCGACCAGCGGATCCGGATCACCGACCCGGCCACGGCCCAGCCGCTGCCCGAGGGCCGGGTGGGCGAGGTCTGGGTCAGCGGCGAGAACGTGGGCCTGGGCTACTGGGGCAGGCCCCAGGAGACGGCGGCCGTCTTCGTCCAGGACGGGGAGAGCCGCTGGCTGCGCACCGGAGACCTCGGCGTGCTCGTCGACGGACACCTCTGCGTCACCGGCCGCATCAAGGACCTCGTGGTCCTGGACGGACGCAACCACTATCCGCAGGACATGGAGATCACCGCCGAGCAGGCACACCCCGGCGTGCGCCGGCACGCGGTGGCCGCCTTCGGCATCCCGACCGACGACGGCGAGCGCCTCGTCCTGCTGGCCGAGCGGGCCAGGGGCGTCGAGCCGGACACCGCCCACGACAGCGAGATCATCGCCGCGGTGCGGACGGCGCTGAGCGACGTGCACGGCGTCGGACTGCACGCGATGGTGCTGCTCGGGCCGGGCGAGGTGCCACGCACCTCCAGCGGCAAGATCAGCCGGTCCGGTTCCCGGGCCCTCTTCCTGCGGAACGCGTCATGACGGCCGCGCCGCGCGACGAGCGCGCCTGGCTGCGCTGGCTGCGTACCCGGGTCGGCGCCGAGCTGGGCCACGAACTCACCGACGCGGACCTGTCCCGTCCGCTGCGCGAGTGCGGGCTGTCCTCACGGCAGACCGTCGCCGTCGCCGCGGACATCGCCCGCCGGGCCGGCCGCGACCTGCCTCCCACGCTGCTGTGGAGCGCGCCCACCGTCACCGACCTGGCGAGGGTGCTCGCCGAGGCGGCCGGCCCCGAGGAGCCGGCCGAGGCGCACGCGACCGCGTTCCCGCCGGTCGCGGTGGTGGGGCTCGCGTGCCGGGTGCCCGGCGCCGCCACGGCCGAGGCGTACTGGTCCCTCCTGCTGGAGAGCCGGGACGCGGTCGGAGAGATCCCCGCCGAGCGCTGGCCGCAGGCGGGTGACGACGTGCCGCGACAGGCGGGCGTCCTCGACGGCATCGCCTCCTTCGACGCCGAGTTCTTCGGCATCTCCCCCGAGGAGGCCGCGCTGATGGACCCGCAGCAGCGGCTGCTGCTGGAGGTCGCCTGGGAGGCCCTGGCGCACGCCGGGATGCCGCCGGGCCGGCTGCGCGGCACGGACACCGGCGTCTACGTCGGACTGTCGGCCACCGAGTACTCGCTGCTCACCCTCGCCGACGCGACCAGGGCCGACACCTGGTCCAGCCAGGGCGCGGCGGCCTCGATCGCGGCCAACCGGCTCTCCTACGCCCTGGGCGTGCACGGCCCCAGCATGACCATCGACACCGCGTGCTCGTCGTCCCTGGTGGCCGTGTACCAGGCGGCGCGCGCACTGGCGCTGCGTGAGGCCGACACCGCCCTGGCCTGCGGGGTCAACCTGCTGATCACCCCGGGGGTGAGCGCCTCGTTCGCCGCCGCCGGCGCGCTGGCCCCGGACGGGCGGTGCAAACCGTTCGACGCGGCCGCGGACGGCATCGTCCGCGGCGAGGGCTGCGGTGTGGTCGTCCTCAAGCGGCTCACCGACGCCCGCCGGGCGGGGGACCGGATACTCGCCGTGATCCGCGGCGGGGCCGTCAACTCCGACGGCCGCTCCAACGGCCTGCTGGCCCCCAACCCGCTGGCCCAGCGGCGACTGCTGCGCCAGGCGTACGCCTCGGCCGGGGTCGCGCCGTCCACCGTCGACTACGTGGAGGCGCACGGGACCGGGACCCTGCTCGGCGACCCCATCGAGGCGACCGCCCTGACCGAGGCCCTCGCCGCCGACCGGCCCGAGAGCCAGCCGCTGCTCACCGGCTCGGTCAAGAGCAACATCGGCCACCTGGAGGGCGCCGCGGGCATCGCCGGCCTGATCAAGACCGTGCTGGCCCTGCACCACGGCCGTATCCCGGCCAGCCGCAACCACACCGAACCCAACCCCCACATCGACATGTCACGGCTGCGGGTGGTCACCGAGAGCACGCCGTGGCCCCGGCACTCCGGCCAGGCCCGCGCCGGGGTGTCCGCCTTCGGGTTCGGCGGGACCAACGCCCACCTCGTCCTGGAGGAGTGGCCGCGCGCCGCGCCACCGCCCGCGCAGCCGCAGCGCCGCCCGGCGGTGATCGCCCTCGGCGCCCCGACCACCGAGCGGCTCGCCCGCGACGCCCGTACGCTCGCCGACCGGCTGGCCGAACGGGACGTGGACCCGCACGAACTGGCCGCCGCGCTCGCCCACGGCCGCGACCACGGCACCTGCCGCGCCACGATCGTCGCCACCGAGCAGTCCGACGTCCTCGACGCGCTGCGCGCCCTCGCCGCCGGCCGCCCGCACGAACTGCTGGACACCGCGCGGCCGTCCCCGGCGCTCGACCGGGCACCGGTGTTCGTGTTCTCCGGCTACGGATCGCAGTGGCCGGCGATGGGCGCCCGCCTCCTCCAGGAGGAACCGGCGTTCGCCCGCGCGGTGGCCGGACTCGACGCCCACTACACCGAACTGGCGGGGTTCTCGCTCTCGGCAGCCCTGGACGGGACCGCGGGCGCCGGGGAGTTCCGGGTCCACCAGCCCGCGCTGTTCGGCATGCAGCTCGCGCTGGCCGAGCTGTGGCGCGCCCACGGCGTCACCCCCGGCGCGGTGATCGGGCACTCGATCGGCGAGATCGCCGCCGCCGTCGTGGCGGGCGGGCTGACCGCCAGGGACGGCCTGCGGGTGGTGCTCGCCCGCTCCGCCCTGCTGTCCGGGATCGACAGCGCGGGCACGGGGGCGATGGCGGTGGTCGAACTGTCACCGGCCGCACTCGCCGAACTGGGCGAGGCGTTCCCCGGCGTCACCGTCGCCGTGCACGCGTCCCCGACCCAGTGCACCGTCAGCGGACCGCGCGACCAGGTCACCGCCCTGGTCGCGCACGTCGGCTCGGGCGGCGGCATGGCACGGCTGCTGAAGGTGGGCGGCGCCGGCCACTCGGCGGCGGTGGACCCGCTGCTGGGCCGGTTCCGCGCCGACCTCGGACCGCTCCACCCCGCCCCGCCCATGATCCCGGTGTACTCCAGCGTCACCGACGACCCCCGCGCGAAGGCCGGCTTCGGCACCGACCACTGGGCGGCCAACCTGCGCCGGCCGGTCCGGTTCACCCAGGCCGTGGCGGCCGCCCTCGACGACGGCCACAACGCCTTCATAGAGGTGTCCGCGCACCCCATCGCGACGATCTCGGTCGAGCAGACCGCGGCCGGCCGGGAGCCCGCCGTCCAGGTGCTGGCGACCCTGCGCCGTGACCCGGACCGTTCGACCGGGGGATTCGCCGCCGCGCTGGCCCGCGCCCACGTCCTGGGGCACCCGGACGCCCTGCTCGCCCGGCACCCCGGCCGAGTGGTGCTCGACCTGCCCGCGCCGGGCTGGGAGCACCGCGAGTACTGGGCCCCGCCCGCCCCCGCGGGCCGGCCCGCCGGAGGCCACCCGATGCTGGGGGAGGGCGACGAACTGCCCGAGGGCGACGGCCACGTGTGGTTCGGCGACGTCGGGCTCGCCGACCACCCCTGGCTGGCCGACCACGCCGTCGACGGCATCCCGGTCCTGCCGGCCACCGCGCACCTGGAACTGGTGCTCGCCGCCGGCCGGTCCGTGCTCGGCCCGGCCGCGGTGCGCGACCTCGTCCTGCACCGCATGCTTCCGCTGGCCGACAGCACCCGGGTGTGTCTGCGCGGGCGGCGCACCGGCACCGGCGTGCACCTCCGCGTGTACGGACCGGTGGGGGACCGGCACGTACTGCTGGCCGAGGCCACCGCCGAGCCGGCCGGACGCCGTCCGGCCGACGCCATCGCCGTGCCCGACGGCGACCCGGTCGATCTCTACTCGCGGCTGGACGGCGTCGGCCAGCGCTACGGCCCGGCGTTCCGGGCGCTGCGGTCGGCCACGGCGTCGGCGGGCACCGCCCGGGCCGACCTCACCGTGCCCGGACACCTGCGCCCCCGCCGCTTCCACCTGCACCCCGCCAGTGCCGACGCCTGTCTGCACGCGCTGGCCGCGGCGGTCGACGCCGATGAGGCCGCGCACACGGCCTGGCTGCCGGTCCGCTTCGGCGGCGTACGCGTGTGGGGCGACGTCGCAACAGGCGTACGGGTCCGGGCCAGGCTCGCGCCGGCCGGAGAGGGCGCCGTCCGCCGCGGGGACGTACAACTCCTCGACGCCGACGACCGGGTGGTGGCGGCGTTCGAATCCGTCGAGTGCGCCCCCCTGCCCGGCGGAGACATCCCCCTGGGCCTCGACCGGCTCGGCCACCACGCCGTCTGGACCCCGCTGCCGCACGACGGGACACCCCGGCCCGCGGGCACGCATGTGCTGCTCGATCACGGAGCCGCCTGGACGGCCGAACTGGCCGACGAGATCGCCGCCCGGGGAGGGCAGGTCCACCTCGCCCCGGCGCACGAGGCCGCCACCGCCGGTACCGCCGGCCGGGACAGCGTGATCCTGGCCCTCGACGGCCCCGCCGAACCGCTCGATCCGCACGCGGCCCGGCGGCTGGTCGCCTCGGTCGCGGACACCGTCCGTGCCCTGGCCGAACTCGACACCCCGCCACGGCTGTGGCTGGTGACCCGGGGCGCCGCCCCGCTCACCGACGACCGGACCGGACACCCGGGCACGGCGGCACTGCGCGCGCTGATCCGGGTACTCGCCTTCGAACACCCGGAGTTGCGAGCCACCCTGGTGGACCTCGACCCGGCACCCGGCCGGCCGGCCGTCACGGAGGCGGCCGCCGAGATCCTCGCGTCCGCGCCGGACGACGAGGTCGCCTGGCGCGACGGCATCCGGCACGTCCGCAGACTGCGGGGCGGCGCCCCCGCGCCGGGCGCCCCGCGCACGCCGGTCGTACGCCCGGGCTCCTACCTGATCACCGGCGGTCTCACCGGCCTCGGTCTGGCCACCGCCGAGTGGCTGGCCGAGCGGGGCGCGACCCGGCTGGTGCTCGCCGGCCGCCGGACGCCCGGCCCCACCGCGGCCGGGAGCATCGAGCGGATGCGCGCGGCGGGCGTCGAGGTGGCCGTGGTCACCGGGGACATCGCCGCCTCCGGCACCGCGGACCGCATGGTCGCCGAAGGCGGTGCGGACGGCACCCCGGTCCGGGGTGTCATCCACGCGGCGGGCGCCCTCGACGACGCGGCCGTGGTGGCCATGACCGACGGCCAGCTCGACGCGGTCTGGCGGGCCAAGGCCGACGGCGCCCTGCGGCTGCACGAGGCGACGGCGGCGCTCGACCTGGATTGGTGGGTGGACTACTCCTCGGCCGCGGCCCTGCTCGGGTCCCCGGGCCAGGCCGCCTACGCCACCGCGAACGCCTGGCTCGACGCCTTCGGCGCCCACCGGCGCGCGCGGGGCGTCCCGGTGGTCACCGTCCACTGGGGTGCCTGGTCCGGGATCGGCGCCGCCGTCGTGGCGGCGGAGTCCTCCGCCGCGCGCCTCGGACCCGTCGAAGGGTTCGCCGCCCTGGGCGAGCTGCTGGCCTCGGGGCTCTCCCAGGTCGGTGTGTTCCGGCTGGACATGAGCGCGGTACGGGACCTGTTCCCCGACGCCGCGGACCGGGCCTACTTCGCGGAGCACGCGGCGCCGGCGCCGTCCACGGCGCGTCCGGTCGTCGACGCCGCCGAACCGGAGGCCATCGCCGGCCACCTGCTCGGCGTGTTCGGCGACCTGCTCCGCGTCGACGCCTCCTCGCTCGACCCCGACGTGCCCCTGACGTCGCTCGGACTGGACTCGCTCACCGCCATGCGGGCCCGCTCCACCGTCGAACGCGACCTCGGGGTGCCGCTGCCGCTCCCCCTGCTGCTGCGTGGCGCCTCCACCACGGAACTCGCCACCGCCCTGGCCGAACGGCTCACCACCCCCACGACACCGGCACCCGAGCGGCGGCCGGGGACCGGGGGAGCCCCGGGTCCGGAAGCGGGCGCCGAGCGCACCCTGGCACCGGAGCCGCACGCCGGTGGCGCCCCGGCACGGGAGCCGCGCCCCGGTAGTACCCCGGGACCGAATCCGCGCCCCGGGAAAGCCCCGGGACCGGAACCGCGTGACACCGCCGAGCGCTGGGTGGCCCGGCACTGGCGCCGGGTGTTCGGCGCCCACGCGAACACCGTCGACGTCACGCCGGCGGCCGCGGGTGCCGAGGAGTCGGACCTGGTCCGCCTCGCGCACGAGATGAACGCCGCGCTGCCCGGGGACGACCCGGTCCGGCTCACCCCCGCGGACACGATCGCGACCGTCGCCGACGCCCTGCGCCACCGCATCGAGGGCGACGCGGCCGACGGCCCGGTACGGGTGCTCGCCGACCGCGGACACCACCCGGCGCTCTTCCTGTTCCACCCCTCGGGCGGCCCCACCGCCGTCTACCAGCCACTCGCCGACCGGATCGGTGCGACGGCCAACTGCTACGGACTGGAACGGCTCGACGCCCTCGACACCGTGGAGGCCAAGGCCGCCGCCTACATCGAGGAGATCCGCCGGCTGCGCCCCCACGGCCCCTACCGGCTCGGCGGCTGGTCCTTCGGCGGCTGCCTCGCCTACGAGGTCGCGCGGCAACTGACCGCCGCCGGCGCCGAGGTCGACCTGCTCTTCCTGATCGACGCCATCCTTCCGCTGCCCACCGACGACATCGACCGGGCCCGCCGCACCCGCGTCGCGCGCTACGCCGAGCACATCGAGCACACCTACGGCGTCGCCCTCGGCCTGGACGCCGCGGCCCAGCACGAGGGAACCGACCTCGACCTGTTCGAACAGGTCATCGCCCGCGTCCGCGAACGGGTCCCGCAGATGGGCCGGGCCGCCCTGCACCACCAGTACACCTCGTACCTCGACGCGCGCATCGCCGAGGTCTACCGGCCGCGGCCGTACCACGGCCCGGTCCTGCTCTTCCGGGCGGCCGAGCCGCACCCGCTCACCACGTCGCTCGACCCGCGCTACCTGCGCACCGACACCGCCCTGGGCTGGGACGCCCGCTGCCCCGACCTCGAAGTCGTCCACGTCCCCGGGGACCACATCTCCGTGATCGATCCGCCGCACATCGACGTCGTGGCACATCGGCTGCTCAAGGAACTGGAGTCGATGACACGCGACGGGGGAGGCCACCATGGATGACCACTACCTGGACGGCATCGCCGTCAGCATCGCCGACCTGCTCGCCCGCGACGAGGAAGTCCTGCGAGTCAACGAGAAGAGCGCGGTCGAACGGCAGCACGCCAAAGGCAAGCTGACCGCGCGGGAGCGGATCGACCTGCTCGTCGACCCCGGCTCCTTCACCGAGTTCGACCGCTTCGCCCGGCACCGCTGCACCGACTTCGGCATGGCGGACAACCGTCCCTACGGCGACGGCGTGGTGACCGGCCAGGCCACCGTGGACGGACGCCCCATCTGCGTGTTCTCCCAGGACTTCAGCATCCTGGGCGGCAGCCTCGGCGAGGTCTTCGGCGAGAAGATCCTCAAGATCATGGACCGGGCCCTCGACATCGGGTGCCCGATCGTGGGCATCAACGACTCCGGCGGGGCCCGCATCCAGGAGGGCGTGACCTCGCTGGCGTACTACGCCGAGATCGCCATGCGCAACGTCGCCGCCTCCGGAGTGGTGCCGCAGATCTCGCTGATCCTCGGGCCCTGCGCGGGCGGTGCGGTCTACACCCCGGCCCTCACCGACTTCACCGTGATGGTCGACCGGACGGCGCACATGTTCGTCACCGGACCGGACGTCGTCGCCGCCGTCACCGGGGAACGCGTCAGCGCCACCGACCTCGGCGGGGCCGTCGTGAACAGCACGGTGTCCGGCAACGCCCACTACCGGGCCGGCGACGAGCACGACGCCGTCGACTGGGTCCGCACCCTCCTGGGCTACCTCCCGGCCAACAACATGGACCCCGTTCCCACCTACCGGTCCACCTCCGGCGACGAGATCACCCTCACCGACCGGGCGCTGGAGTCCCTGGTCCCCAGCGATCCCGACCAGTCGTACGACATGCGGGAACTCGTCACCGCGCTCGCCGACGACGGCGAGTTCCTGGAGGTGCACGAGGGGTTCGCGCCGAACATGCTCTGCGCGTTCGCCAGTATCGAGGGCGGCACGGTCGGCGTCGTGGCCAACCAGCCCCGCCACCTCGCCGGCGTCATCGACATCGACGCCTCCGAGAAGGCGGCCCGTTTCATCCGGTTCTGCGACGCCTTCGGCATCCCGCTGCTCACCCTGGCCGACGTCCCCGGATACCTGCCCGGCGTGGCCCAGGAACGGGCGGGCATCATCCGGCGCGGAGCCAAGCTCCTCTACGCGTACGCGGAGGCGACCGTCCCCAAGGTGACCGTCGTGGTCCGCAAGGCCTACGGCGGCGGCTACGCGGTCATGGGCTCCAAGCACCTCGGCGCCGACATCAACCTCGCCTGGCCCTCGGCGGAGATCGCGGTGATGGGCGCCGAGGGCGCGGTGGCCGTCCTGCACCGCCGCACGCTCGGCGAGGCCGACGAAGGCGACCGCGACCGGCTCAGGCAAGCGCTGGTGGACGACTACCGGGCCAGGACGGCGTCACCGTACCTGGCAGCCGAGCGGGGCTATGTCGATCGCGTCATACGCCCCGCGGCGACCCGGATCGAGGTGGCGCGGGCACTTCGCTCGCTCCGCTCGAAACGCAAGAGGCTCCCCGCCCGCAAGCACGGCAACATCCCGCTGTGAGCCCAGCCNCCCAGCCCCACTCCCAGCCCCACTCCCAGCCCCACCCCCAGCCCCACCCCCAGTCCCGAGGAAGACGATGAGAGGAAAGAGCATGGGAATCCCGCGCAGACATCGTGCGGCTGTCGTGGCCCTGCTGGCCGCCGCGCTGGCCGCAGGCCCGCTCACCCCCGCGGCGACGCCCGCCACCGCGTCCGTGCCCCCGTCCGGGACGGCGTCCACGTCGGCGTCCGGGGCCGCCGCGTTCCTGCCCGCCGACGACGGCGCGCAGATCGTGCGCGAGACCCGCGTCGACGACCGCACGCTCGACCTGGAGATCGACTCGCCCGCGCTCGGCCGGCGGGCGACGGTCCGGGTCCTCCTCCCCACGGGCTGGGCCGGCCAGCCCGGCCGGACCTGGCCGACCCTGTGGCTGCTGCACGGCTGCTGCGAGCCCGCCGACTACCGCGCGTGGACCCAGTTCACCGACGTCGAGGAGTTCACCGCCGACAAAGAGACGATGGTCGTCATGCCCTCCGGCGGGGCGGCCGGAATGTACTCGGCATGGTGGAATTTCGGCCTCAGTACGAAGCCGGACTGGGAGACCTTCCATGTGACCGAGACCCGGCAACTCCTCGAACGCAACTACCGGGCGGGCACCCGGCGTTCCGTGGCCGGCCTGTCCATCGGCGGATTCGGCGCCATGCACTACGCGTTCCGGCACCCGGAGCTGTTCGGCGCGGCCGCCTCTTATAGCGGAATGCTAAACACGCTGTCCTTTGGTGTTCCCGCGCTGATAAAAACCATCCTGGTCCGGGAGGGAATCTGGAACTGGACGGCCCTGTGGGGTGAAGAGCTGCTGACCAACAAGTTGTGGCGCTCCCACAACCCGTACGACAACATCGAGCCACTGCGCGGAAAAGCGCTCTACGTCTCGTCCGGAAACGGCCAGCCCAGTGATCTCGCGCCGCAGGAGAGTGCCGACGCCCTCGAACCCGCGGCCCTGGGAACCTCGAAGCAATTCGTCGAAAAACTCCGCGCCAACGGGGTGGCGGTGACCGACGATTTCTACGGAAAAGGCACGCACGACTGGCCATATTGGGAACGCGCGCTGCATCGGTCCTGGCCCACTCTTGCCGAAGGGCTCGGTTTATGAGACAAGTTGTCAGCAGCAGTTGACACCGTGCCGGCCGGAGGTGCTCGGGTGGGAAGGAACAACGTCACGGCCCCGATCTACGACCCTTGGTTCGAATTACCGGTCGAGATGGCCCAGGTACTGCGACCCCGGGCGGACACCATCGCCACCGAGATGATCGAGGTCATCCAGCGCAGCGTGGCCAGCTACCGCGGGTCGCTGGAATCCCCGGTCGGGCGTGACCTGGTCGGCGCGGTCCGGCGTGCCGTCTACCAGTTCGTGGAACTCATCGAGGACCCCGGGCGGCCCCAGGACCAGGTCACCGCCTACTTCCGCAGGCTCGGCCGCACCGAGTTCTTCGCCGGCCGCGACCTCGACCACCTCCAGGAGGCGTATCGCATCGGGGCGCAGGTCGCCTGCCGGTGCTACGTCGAATCGGCCCGGCAGGCCGACCTGCCGCTCTCGGCGGTGCTGCGGCTGGGCGAGGCCGTGCTGGTGCACATCAACGCCCTGGCCAACGAGTCGACCAAGGGCTATGCCGAGGCCAAAGCGGTGGGCACCGACGAACTGGCCGACCACCGGCGCGCCTTGGCCGAGCGGCTGCTGCAGCGCGACCTCGACGGCGGTGCGGCGCTGGAGGTGCTGGCCGACAAGGCCCGGTGGCCCCTGCCCGACCAGGTCTCCTGTCTCGTCGTCGAGAACCAGACGGCGGCGCCGCCCGGCCACCTCCAGGACGTTCTGTTCGTCACCCGCGGCACCGAACTGCGCGCGGTCGTCCCGGTCACGGCCGCCGGCGGACCCGAACGGGAGCAGCGCCTGCGGGCGGCGTTCCCCGGCAGGCGCCTGGTGGTGGGCCCGGCGGTTGCGCTGGCGGAGGCGTGGCTGTCGCTGCACTGCGCCCGCCTGACGGTGCATCACATCCGGCGGGGCCGCATCCCGGGCGGTTCGTCGCTGGTGCGGGCCGAGACACATCTGACCGACCTGATCCTGCTGGCGGGCGACCCGGTCAGCGCCCTGGTGGTCGAGCGGCTGACCGATCCCCTGGGAGGACTGTCGCTCGGCAAGGCCAAACGCCTGGAGGAGACGCTGCGCGCGCTGCTCTCCTCCTGGAGCCGGTCCGCGCCGGAGGTCGCCGCGGCCCTCGGCATCCATCCCCAGACGGCCCGCAACCGGCTGCGCCAGCTCAGGGAACTTCTCGGCGACCGCCTCGGCGACGCCAACTTCCGCTTCGACGCGGAACTGGCGCTCCGCCTCCGGGAGACGTCGTACGGACGGAGCGGAGCGGACGCCTGACCGTCCGCGGATCCGCCGCAGCGGCGTGCCCCGCCGGCGCCGGCGGCGTCACTTCCTGGGCAGTCCCTCCCACACGCGGGCGGCCATGGCGTCCGCCTCGTCCTGTGGGGTGCCGGCCCGCACGAGGATGATCCCGCGGGACCGGTCGGGGAAGGTGACCTCGCGCATGACCGTACCCAGCGGGCTCGGCGACGGCTCGTCCGGCATGGCAGCCCCAATCTCTGGACGACAACCGCCAGGCTAGCGGCCGGCGGGCATCCCGGCGGGCGTGGACGATCGCGCGTCCGGGTGATCCGGGCCGGCCACCGGGTGGTGAGCGCCGACGGGCTTCGGGACCCGCGGCGATCATCCTCGTTCACCATTGCTTGCATCTCCAACGGCATCTCCCGCGGGCAGCCGCAGGTATACGGTCCGAAACGGTCCCCCCTGATCAGGTTCACCGCACCGGTGAGCCGGGCCGACCGAGCCGACCGAGCCGCGCAGAGGTGTCAATGTCGACCACCGCTTCCCCGATACCGCCCCAGCCCGCCCCCGCGTCCCCACCGCCCCGGCGCGCCAGGGCCACCCTCGTCCTCGCCTGCCTCGGTGTCTTCGTCTCCTATCTGCCGGTGGTCGGTGTCTCCACCGCGCTGCCGGTGCTGCACGAGGCGCTCGACGCGGACACCGCCGGACTGCAGTGGATCACCGACTCCTTCATCCTGCCGACCGCCGCACTGCTCCTGACCTGCGGAATGCTGGCCGACCTGTACGGCCGTAAGAAGGTCTACGTGGCCGGGCTGGCGTTCTTCTGCGCCGGCTCGGCGGTCTGTCTCAGCGCCGACGGCGTCGTCCAGGTCTGCGTCGGCCAGGCGCTCACCGGCGTCGGCACAGCGTGTCTGCTGCCCGCCACCCTCGCGCTGATCAGCCACGTCTGTCCCGACCCCCGCGTCAGGGCCCGCGCCATCGCGGCGTGGACCGCCTCCCTCGGCCTGGGGCTGACGCTCGGGCCGCTCATCGACGGCCTCCTCGTCCAGGAGGCCGGCTGGCGCTGGATGTTCCTGCCGGCGCTGGTCCTCGCCGCCCTCACCGCCCTCGCCGGTGCCCTGCTGCTGACCGACTCCCGGGCCCAGCGCGAACGCCACCTGGACCTCCCCGGGCAACTCCTCGCCGTCGTCGCGATCACCGCGCTGGTCTACGCCGTCATCGAGGGCGGCGTGGCCGGCTGGGGCTCCGCGCACACCGTGACCGGTTTCGTGGTGGCGGTCCTCGCGCTCCCCGCCTTCGTCGCCGTCGAACTGCGCTCGCCCTGCCCCATGCTGGACATGCGGCTGTTCCGCTCGCGGGCGTTCTCCGGCGCCGCGCTCGTCATGGGCGTCACCCTCTTCGCCCAGGTCGGCCTGGTCTACACGCTCAGCCTGTACTTCGGCCTGGTGCACCACGCCTCGACCCTGGACATCGGCGTCCGGCTGCTGGCCGTCAACGGCTTCACCGTCCTCCTCGGCCCCGTCGTCGGACGGCTGATGAACCGGACCTCCCCGGGCCTGCTGCTGATCACCGGTCTGCTCGTCGGCGGCATCGGCGCCCTGTGCGTCTCCCTGTTCGACGCCACCACCGGGGCCGGCACCGCGACCCTGGTCGTCGCCGTGTTCGGCATCGGCATCGCGCTGGCGATGGCCCCCGTCACCACCCTCACCATGGACAGCCTGCCCTACCGGCTGGCGGGCACGGCCGGCGCCGCCAACAGCGCCCTGCGGCAGCTCGGCAGCGCGCTCGGCCCGGCCGTCTTCGGGGTGATCCTCGCCGGCCGCACCCTCGACGCCCTGCCCGGCCACCTCGCCGCCACCGGCCTCGCCGCCGCCGACCGGGGAAAGACGCTCGGCATCGTCACCGACGCCGGCATCGAGGCCGGAGCCCGTCTCCAGTTGGGCTCGGCCGAGGCCACGGCCGCCTACTGGGCGGCGTACGGCGCGAGTTTCAGCGACGCCCTGCAGACCTGCGCGGTCGTCGGCGGCGTGGGCATGCTGGTGGCCGCGGCGATCGCCGCGGCCCTGATCGGCGTACGCGGACGGCAGGCGCCCGGCCCGCGGGCCGGGACCGCCGCCGCCCTGACCGGGCCCGCCGCCGGCCCCGCCCCGGCCGAGTGTCCCGCTCACTCATGCGGGAAGTAGCCCCGTTATGTTTTTCGTGGTCCTGCAAGAGGGCCGC
>NZ_BAABIG010000014.1:0-1172 GCF_039542605.1 Streptomyces ziwulingensis | reverse complement strand
GAGTGTCCCTGGCGTGGGGCCTGTGGGAGCAGGCCACCGGCATGACCGCCCACCTGAACGACCTGGACCAGGCCCGCGTGCACCGTGGCGGATTCCAGGCGATCACCTCCGACGAGGGCCTCGACCTGTTCGACACGGCCCTGCACACCGAGGAGAGCCTCCTCGTCCCCATCCGGCTCGACCTGCGGGCCATACGCGCCGAGGCCGCCGCCGGCGGCGACCTGCCGTCCCTGCTGCGCACGCTGATACCCCACAGCCGGCGCGCCGCCGCCCGCATCGCCGCCGGACGCGGCAGCGGCCTGGCCGGCCGGCTCGCGACCCTCACCCCGGCCGAGCAGGAAGCCCTGCTCCTGGACCTGGTCCGCGGCCACGTCGCGACCGTGCTCGGCCACACCGGCCCCGAGAAGGTCAGCGCCGACAAGGCGTTCAAGGACGCCGGCTTCGACTCCCTCACCGCCGTCCAGTTGCGCAACCGGCTCCGCGAGGCCACCCGGCTCGGCCTCCCCGCCACCCTCATCTACGACTACCCGACTCCGCTGGCGCTCGCCCGCTTCCTCCGCGACGAGCTGGCCGGATCGATCGGCGACGTCACCGGCTCGGCGGCCGCCACGATCGTCGTGGCCGACCCGGACGAGCCGATCGCCGTCGTCGGCATGGCGTGCCGCCTGCCCGGCGCCGTCAACAGCCCTGAGGAACTGTGGCAGTTGGTGGTCGAGGGCCGCGACGCCATCTCCGGGTTCCCCGCCGACCGCGGCTGGGACGTGGACGACCTCTTCGACACCGACCCCGAGAACATCGGCACCTCCTACGTCGACCAGGGCGGCTTCCTGCACGAGGCCGGCCTCTTCGACGCGGGTTTCTTCGGTATCTCGCCGCGTGAGGCCCTGGCGATGGACCCCCAGCAGCGGCTGCTCCTCGAAACCTCCTGGGAGGCACTGGAGCGGGCGGGCGTGAACCCGTCCGGGCTGAAGGGCACGGACGTCGGCGTGTTCTCCGGCGTGATGACCCAGGGCTACGGCATCGGCAGCGACATCCCGCCCGAGCTGGGCGGCTTCACCGCCACCGGCTCCGCGGTGAGCGTGGCCTCGGGCCGGGTGTCGTACGCCTTGGGCTTCGAGGGCCCCGCGGTGACCGTGGACACCGCGTGCTCGTCCTCGCTGGTCGCCATGCAC